>NZ_JBFUJN010000026.1:0-140515 GCF_056401335.1 Rhodococcus sp. P4_F3_2 | reverse complement strand
GCCGACTACCAAAAAGGCGCACAGGGCGAAGCCCCAACTGAAACAAGGAGATCCACATGAATGCTGTTTGGGAAAAGTTCTGCGCAGATCTGCTCGATGTCGGAAAGGTCCTGGAGGACGAGATCGTCCCTCAGGATCCGCTGACTCAAGCCGAGGGCATCCGCTACCTGAGTCGGTTGCTTCGGTACGGCACGATCAACTGTGTCGAGTACACCGATCCACGGTGGCCGCAGTTCTCGTCGGCTCCGAACCCGAACATGATGACGAAGATCGGTGCCGACAACCCGGACAACGTCTACATGCGCGCCAACATTTCCGGTAAGTACAACTACCGGATCATCGGCACCCGAGGCACCGTCCCGCTGATCACCTTCGGCTCGCGCGTCAATCGGTACCACATCGACGGCACCATGCTGCAGACCGGAGATCTGCATATCCACGACCTCGAGGTCGACGAGAACGGCCGTTTCGAGTTCATCGCGAGCGTCGACAAGCCCGCTGAGGGCGCTTGGCTGCCTTTGGCGCCCGGCAGCAACCTCATCTCCGTTCGGCAAACTCACCAGGATCGGCGCAACGAGGTCATCGGTGATCTGACCATCGAATGCCTGAACCCGGACGGCGAGTTCGTCCCGCTGAGTCCGGAAGAGATCGGCGAACGCCTCACCAAGTCCGTCGGGATCGTGAAGGGGATGGCGGAGACCTTCCTGGAGTGGTCGCGCAAATTCCAGCCGCACACCAACGAGATCTTCGACTGGGGACAGGACTACTTCCAGGACGCCGGCGGCGATCCGACGATCTTCTACTTCCACGGTTACTGGAAGCTCGCCGAGGACGAGGCGTGGGTCATCGAGACCGAGGTTCCGAACTGCGAGTACTTCAACTTCGTGCTGCAGAACTTCTGGGTCGAGTCCCTCGACTACAACCGCACGAACATCTACATCAACAATCACACCGCGAAGCTCAACGACGACGGCACCATGACAATCGTCGTGGCGGCGAAGGATCCGGGCTATGGCAACTGGATCGACACCGATTCGCATGCCGAGGGGACATGGGCGCTGCGCTGGATCAAGGCGGACTCGCACCCGATCCCGACGTCGAAGGTAGTCAAGATCTGACACGCTGACGGAGATTGGGAACGTATGTACACCAAGAAGATTAGGTTCGGCCCTCGCTTTGTCGCGCTCGGGCTCGCCGGTGCATTGATGTTGGCCGGCTGCGCGTCGAGCAGTGGGGACAACTCGGGATCGGCTTCACCGAGCAGTAGTGGCGCAGCTGGTTTTGTGGGCGCCCCAGATGTGGGGGAGCGGATCGACGGCGGTGTTCTCACCTTCGGGTCCTATTCGTTCCCTTCCTCGTTGGACCCCACGAGAACGCAAGCCGCCGGTTCGACCGGCGGAACCGAAATGGCCGCGATTTACGACACGTTGGTACGCAGCGACTCCACAAACGGGAGCTTCGTGCCACAACTCGCGAAGACACTGTCGAACAACAGCGACTTCACTTCGTACACCGTCACTTTGGCTGATGGCCTCACCTTCAGCGACGGAAGTCCGCTCGACGCGGAAGCAGTCAAGTGGAGTATCGATCGATTCGTGGCAGGCAAGGGTGATGTATCGCAGACCTGGCTCAACATCGTGGATCGGATCGAGACGCCCGACGCCACCACAGTCGAATTCGTGCTCGAGCGGCCCTGGCGTCAATTCCCGGCGCTGTTGTCGCTCGGCCCCGGAATGATCGTTGCGCGAAGTTCAGGGGGAAAGGCAGGTTCGGTTTCAGGAACCGGGGAGGGAGCGTTCACACCGATCGGGGCGGGTCCGTTCACCTTGGCCAAGTTCGCCCCGCACGAAGAACTGGTACTCGCCGCACGCACGGATTATCAGGGCGGTAAACCGCCACTGGACACAGTGCGGTTTGTTCCCACGTCGGGTGCGCAGTCTCAGTACGAATCGTTGAAGAGCGGCCAGATCGACATGACGTACATCCTCCGCGACGAGGCCGTGATCGAACAAGCTCTCGACGACGGATACTCGGGTTACCTCAGTCCGACCGGACAGAACGGGATCGGCACGATCAACAATCGCGAGGGCAAGCCCGGGGCCGATGTACGCGTCCGTCAGGCGATCGCCTACGGGGTGGATCCGGAGGCGGTCAATACTCGTGCGAACAACGGATTGGGCACCGCCAGTTCCGATCTGGTCCCGCAGACGTCACGTTGGTTCAACAACACAGCAGGTATTCCGTTCGATCAGGTGAAGGCAAAGGCGCTGCTCGATCAAGCGAAGTCCGACGGGTACGACGGGAAACTCCGCTACCTCACCACCCCGGAGCCCAGCCAACAGGCGACGGCACTGACGGTTCAGGCGTCGCTGAACGCGATCGGTTTCGACGTCACCATCGACTACGCGACCGATGTGACCGATCTGGTTCGACGGGTATACAAGGACCACGATTTCGACATGACCAGAGGTGGCGCTCCGGTCGGAGAAGAAGCGCCGTACCTCAACTTGTACAACAGTATGGCCAGTGATTCGAAGAACAACCCGTCCGGCTTCGCGGACCCGGAGATGGACGCACTGATCACGGCAGTGCAGACTGCGCCGACGGACGATGCTGTCCGTGAGTCGATCAGTAAAGTGCAGGAGTACGCCAACGCGACTGTGCCTTACGTGATCTGGGGTCCGGCATCGGTGTTGACCGCATGGGACGGCAATGTTCACGGCGTCGTACGCAACATCACCGACATCATGTTCTTGGGCGGCGCTTGGATCTCGCCTAACGGCGAAACGGTGGAACGATGAAGTGGTCCTTGGCGGGTGCGATGATCGACGCCCTGGAACTGTGCGAGTTGGCGCAGGTCGCCGAAGAGGTGGGGTTCGACGGAATCGCGATGCCGGATTCCGTGTTCTATCCCGAGCAGGTGTCGGCTCCGTATCCGTACACCGCTGACGGCAAGCGGATGTGGGCACCCGAGACGCCGATGCCCGATCCGTTCATTGCGATGACGGCAATGGCAGTCGTCACGTCGCGAATTCGGTTCTACACCAATGTGTTCAAACTTCCACTGCGCGATCCGCTGTTGACGGCCAAGCAGGTATCGACCATGGCCGTGATGTCGCGAAACCGCGTCGCTCTCGGCGTCGGTTTGTCCTGGATTCCCGAGGAATTCACCTTCACCGGGACCGAGATGCGCACCCGCGGTGCGCGTACCGACGAAGCCATCGAGATCATCAAGGCGGTGTGTGCGGGACGTGGACCGGAATGGGTCGAATACCACGGCAAGCACTACGATTTCGACGCTCTGATGATCAGTCCGGCTCCGGAGATTCCGGTTCCGATCTACATCGGTGGGCACAGCGAACCGGGGTTGCGTCGTGCAGCCAGGCTGGCTGACGGTTGGATGTCGGTGAACACGACCAAAGCCGAATTAGCCTGCGCTATCGATCGCCTCACGGAATTGCGGGTCGAGTACGGTCGTGCCGATGTTCCTTTCGGCGTCAACGTCTCGCCGACGGATGTTCGTGATCTGGACGGATATCGCGAACTCGAGACTCTCGGAGTCACGGAAATCAGAGTGTTGCCCTGGTATCGCTACGGAGTTGACGCCGGTGATCGTCAGGGGCGACTCGACTCCATTCGGCGGTTTGCCGAGGAGGTCATCACTCAGTACTGATCGATCAGCGTCTGCATCGCCCGGCCGTAGAGTTTTGCCAACTCGTCGCGATCTGCGGACTGGGGGATGCTCTCGTCGCTGAGGACGCTCAACAGGCCGGACACCTGGGCGGAGACCAGGAGTGCGCGGGTGTACGCGTCTTCACCGTCGAGGCGAGCGGCGAGATTGGTGGCAAACGTGCCTGTCATCTCGCGCAGTCGCTCCCGGATGCGTGGACTGTCCGACGCTCGCATGAGCGCTGTGTACACCGACAGCATCCGGGCGTCGGCCTTGCCCAGGACGAAGACTGCGATCCGCTCACCGAGGGTGTCGAGTGGGCCGTCGAACTGACCTTCGAAGTAGTCCGCAACCGGAGTGGTTTCCAGGAACAGCGCTTCCTTCGACCCGAAATGCCGGATGACCAGGGCCGGATCGATTCCGGCAACTTTGGCGATGGCGCGAACTGACGTGCCGCCGAACCCGTGCTCACCGAATAGTTGGAACGCTGCGGCGCGAATCGCCTCGGACGTCGAGGGCTGTTCCTGCTCTGGTGTGTGCTTCGTGGATGTCACGACATCGACCTCTGTGCTCGCTCGCCGACCTCGTTGTCAACGGCGTTGACTCTAACGTGTCAACAGTGTTGACTGTTGAGTCTGTCAACGGTGTTGACAGCTAGATGCGGTTAGTGAAGAGAGTGTGAAATATGACAGATACCGATGTCCGCGTTCCCAGTGAAGAGGTCGTCGATCCGCCGACCAACTGGAAGATGGTGGGCAGTGGACTCGCGTTTCCGCTGTTCTTCGTCATCATGTTCTGCCTGTGTTACGTCAGCGCGTTCCACTCGCCGATGCCGAACCAGGCACCGATCGTGGTGGTTGGTCCAGCATCTGTGACGGCGTCGTTGATCGAGGGAATCGAAGCCACGTCTGGCGACAAATTCGACCTCGTCGCCACAGAGAACTCGGCTGACGCGATCTCGCGCATCGACAACCGTGACGCTATCGGCGCCG
The DNA here is from genome assembly GCF_056401335.1 of Rhodococcus sp. P4_F3_2. Classification (NCBI taxonomy): domain Bacteria; kingdom Bacillati; phylum Actinomycetota; class Actinomycetes; order Mycobacteriales; family Nocardiaceae; genus Rhodococcus; species Rhodococcus sp. P4_F3_2. The sequence continues at coordinate 135,853 of NZ_JBFUJN010000026.1, read as the reverse complement.
TCGAGATCGGTGACACCGTGACCGCACATATCGCCACCGGTGCGGGCGCCTCGACGGTTTCCGTGGTGAGCAGCTTGGCGCATTCCGTCGCGGAGCAGACGGGGCAGCAGGTCACGGTGATCGACTCGGCGCCCGTCACGGCGCGCGACTCCTCGACCGTCGGGCTCTTCTACTTCCTGATCGTCTGCACCCTCGGTGGCTACCTGACCATCACGGTGCTCAGTCAGGTTGCGCCGAGAATGCGGCTGCGAGAGCAGTATTCGATCCTGGCCGGTGCGGCGATACTCACCCCGCTCATAGCCTTCGGAATCACCAGCATCTTCATGCACGCCTTCGGGGCGTCGGTCGGTCAGATCCTGCAACTGCTGGGGATCTCGATGCTCTACACGTTCACCGTCGGTGCGGTGAGCATCCTGCTCAATCGACTGCTCGGCCAAGCCGCGATCTTCGCGGTGCTGACGGTGCTCGTCTTCATCAACTTCCCGAGTTCGGGTGGTGCCATTCCGGTGTCGTTCCTGCCCGGATTCTGGCAGCACATCCATTCGTTCTGGCTCGGATCAGCGGCCATGGAGCCCATCCGCTCCGTCATCTACTTCGGTGGGAACGGAGTCGGACCGCACCTGCTCGTTCTGGGGATCTGGCTGGTCGCGGCACTCGGCCTGACCGGACTGCTTGCCTCTCGGCAGTCGAAGAAGGCAGCAGCGCACTGAGCGTGGTGGGGCCGGCGATTGCCGACCCCACCCGAACTGTTTACTTCAGCCGTACGGCGTCCGTGCCCGGCCCGTCCAACATCGCCGACCCCAGCAGGATGTCCGGGATGCCGAAGCCGTCGATCAGCGTCTCGACGTGCGGGCGCAGGGTGCGGCACCGCTCGTTGATCCCGCGCGTCACGGCCTTCGAACGCTCCACCGACAGATGCCGGTGCTCCATGAACCAGGCCTTGTCCTCCTCGATGACGGACAGTGCGTAGAGGTCGCACACCTCGCCGAAGAGTTCCTTCGCGGTCTCGTCCTCACACGAGTCGATGCCGGCGACGAATGCTTCCAGGATGACGCGCTCGATGTGCGCCTGAGCGGCTTTGAGCACGTGGTCCTGCACGAAGTTGAACGCGTCGAACGGGTTCTCCTCGCGTTTCTGCGCTGCCTGCAATCGCCTTGCCGCAGTGGCGAGTAGGTACTCCTCGCGGTCTTCGAACATCTTCATCTGGGTGCCGCGGTTGAAGAGGCTGCCGTCCTCTTCGTTGTCCTGGCGAGTGTCGACGATCGTCTGCAGGATCTGCTGCGCTGCCGTGCGCTTCTTGACCACGTCGGAGACCGTCGTAGCCGCGAAGCGCATCCAGTCGACCGGGCTCATGCCGCGGACTTCGTCGGCGTACGAGGTGAGGAGTTCTTTTGCGACCAACTGCGTCAGAACGTGGTTGTCACCCTCGAACGTGGTGAAGACGTCGGTGTCAGCCTTGAGCGCGGTGAGGCGGTTCTCGGCGAGATAGCCTGCGCCACCACAGGCTTCGCGTGCTTCCTGGATTGCCCGAGTGGCATGCCACGTGTTGGCGGCCTTGAGTCCGGCGGCACGACCCTCGAGTTCGCGCTGCTCCTGCGGGTCCGGGTCGTCGCTGCTCTGAATGTCGTGCATCGCGGCGACCAGTTCGTTCTGTGCGAACTGCAGAGCGTACGAGCGGGCGATCAACGGCAGCAGACGCTTCTGATGGACGAGGTAGTCCATGATCAGGACCTCGTCGTCACTCTTCGGAGCACTGAACTGCCTGCGCTGCAGGGCATATCGACCGGCAATGGCCAATCCCACGCGGGCGGCCGCTGCCGCCGAACCACCGACGGTGACACGTCCACGAACCAATGTGCCGACCATCGTGAAGAACCGACGGTTCGGGTTCTCGATCGCCGAAGTGTACGTGCCGTCCTCGGCGACGTCGGCGTAACGGTTGAGCAGGTTCTCACGCGGGATGCGGACCTGGTCGAAGACGATGCGGCCGTTGTCGACTCCGGGCAGTCCACCCTTGAGCCCGCAGTCGGACGTCGTCACTCCGGGGAGGTCGTTGCCGGCGTCGTCACGAATCGGCACGACAAAGCAGTGGACGCCCTGGCTTTCGCCTCCGGTGATCAGCTGTGCGAACACTGCCGCGACAGTGGCGTGCTGGGCAGCGCCGCCGATGTAGTCCTTGCGAGAGGACGGAGTGGGGGAGTTGACGACGAACTCGCCCGTCTCGACGTCGTAGGTCGCCGTGGTTTCGAGTTCCTGGACGTCGCTGCCGTGACCGGTCTCGGTCATCGCAAAGCAACCGAGCAGGTCCAGATCGATCAGCGGCTTGACGTACGCCTGGTGGTGACGCTCGGTGCCGAGGTTTTCGATGGCGCCGCCGAACAGTCCCCACTGCACGCCGGCCTTGACCATCAGTGAGAGGTCGGACATCGCGAGCATCTCGATGCTGGTGACGGCGCCACCCGCGTCGCCCGTTCCGCCGTGAGAGACCGCGAAACCGTTTGCGGCGTAGCCGAGATCGGCGAGGACCCGCATCTGTTCGAGAGCCTTGGAGCGCGCAATGGCGGTGTTGGGTGTGTAGTGCGGAGCAAAACGTTCGTCGTTCAATTCGCCGCGAACGCGCTCACGCACCTCCCGCCAGCGTCCGTCGAGTGTTGTCCTGAGGTGGTCCGCTGTGGTGGCCATGGAACCGACGATAGCGCGTAGCGCACCGCGGGCAACCCGGTTCGATCCCAACCTCACATTCAGCAGGAGCCCGCGGCACCCGCTTCGATTCCTTGGCGGAAGAGTTCCTTCTCGCTCTCGGACATAGCCTGGTACGAAGGGTCGTTCTCGACGATCTTCAGGAAGTCGGCGCCCGCTGTCTGTGTCGACGTGTCGCCGCTCTGAACACGCTGCTGAACGTAGACGGACACTGCCGAACACCCGCCGAGAAACGCCGGGTCGGTGCTCGTTGCCGCGGTGGTTCGAGCCGAGTCGGTGGCGCTCGGCGGCGACGAAACTGTCGCCTTGTCGTCGTTCGAAGCGTCCGAACCACACGATGTGAGAAGAATCGCAGCCGAGACCATCAGCGTCGTCAACAGTCGCTTCATGCTCGGAATCGTCTCACGCGGGGCCCGGTTCGACCGGAAAACTCGCCTCGAGCACCGAAGTCCTACACCCTGTCGTTGTCAGATTCGACAGAACTGGGACACTGGAAGCCGTGACTGTGTCTTCCGGTGATCCCGACGTGCATGCAACGAACTCCGCTCGGCTCTTCGAACGTGCCGGCAACGTGATTCCGGGTGGCGTCAACTCGCCCGTCCGCGCGTTCGGTTCGGTCGGTGGAACACCGCGATTCATTCGCGAAGCATCCGGCTACACCCTCACCGACGTCGACGGGAACAATTACGTCGACCTGGTGTCGTCCTGGGGTCCGATGATTCTCGGGCACGCTCACCCGGCAGTCGTCGAAGCCGTTCGCGAAGCAGCGCTCGGCGGTCTCTCCTTCGGTGCGCCGACCGAAGGCGAAGTTGCCCTCGCCGAGGAAATCGTCGCCCGCGTCGCGCCCGTGGAAAAGGTTCGCCTGGTCAACTCCGGAACCGAAGCCACGATGAGCGCAGTCCGCCTCGCCCGCGGATTCACCGGACGCACCAAGATCATCAAGTTCTCCGGTTGCTACCACGGCCACGTCGACGCCCTTCTCGCCGACGCCGGATCGGGCCTCGCGACGTTCGGGCTGCCGACCTCGCCCGGCGTGACCGGCGCTCAAGCCGAAGACACCATCGTCGTCCGCTACAACGATCTCGATGCAGTCGCCGCGGCGTTCGCCGCCAACCCCGGCGCCATCGCGTGCGTCATCACCGAAGCTGCAGCCGGAAACATGGGCGCCGTCGCACCGATTCCCGGTTTCAACGAGGGTCTGCGTCGCCTCACCCGTGAGCACGGCGCACTCCTGATCATGGACGAGGTGATGACGGGATTCCGCGTCAGCGCCTCGGGTTGGTACGGCATCGACAACGTCGCAGGCGACCTCTACACCTTCGGCAAGGTCATGAGCGGCGGCCTGCCTGCCGCAGCATTCGGCGGCCGCGCCGACATCATGGGTCACCTCGCGCCGGACGGTCCCGTCTACCAGGCCGGCACCCTCTCGGGTAACCCCGTGGCCGTCGCCGCCGGACTCGCGAGTCTGCGCGCCGCCGACGCCGAGGTGTACGCCAAGCTCGGCCGGAACGCGACCGCCCTCGGCGACCTCATGACCCAAGCCCTCACCGCCGAAGGCGTCGAACACCGTGTGCAGTACGCCGGAACCTTGGTGAGCGTGTTCTTCACCGAGAACACGGTGACCAACTACGACGAAGCCAAAGCCGCGCAGACCTGGCGATTCCCCGCCTTCTTCCACGCGTTGCTCTCCCGCGGCGTGTACCCGCCGCCGAGCGCGTTCGAAGCGTGGTTCGTCTCCGCTGCACTCGACGATCGAGCATTCTCGATCATCGCCGACGCCATGCCGCACGCCGCCAAGGCCGCAGCTGCTGCCGTCAAGCCCTGACACGTTCAAGCTCGAGCAACAACCGCACGCTTCCGACATCCATCTTCTTCAGCGAGGACCCTCGACTGTGACCGACGCCGATCACCCCGACCACACGTCCACCCGCACCATCGTCCACGTCCTTCGCCACGGCGAAGTTCACAACCCGCGCGGGATCCTCTACGGACGGCTCCCGGGCTTCCGGTTGTCGGTGGCGGGCGAAGCCCAGGCTCGTGCGGTCGCGTCGGTGCTCGCCGATCACGACATCACCCACGTGGTCGCGTCGCCGCTGCAGCGCGCACAAGAGACCGCAACGCCGATCGCCGAGGCACACAAGCTCGACATCGTCACCGACGAAAACCTCATCGAGGCAGGCAACGAGTTCGAGGGTCTCAAGGTTGCCGTCGGGGACGGTGCGCTCTCACGTCCGCGTCACTGGTGGAAATTGCGTGACCCGTTCACCCCGTCCTGGGGCGAGCCCTACCTGCAGATCGCTCATCGCATGCTCGCAGCCGTCAATGCCGCACGCGTCGCGGCAGTCGGACACGAAGCCGTCGTCGTCAGCCATCAGCTTCCGGTCTGGACACTGCGTCGATTCCTGCAGGGCGAGCGTCTCTGGCACGATCCCCGTCACCGTCAGTGTGGACTGGCCTCGTTGACCTCACTGGTCTACGAGGGCGACACCCTGGTCGACATCGTCTACTCCGAACCTGCCGGTGCCTCCGACCCGAGAGTGACAGGAGCATGATTTCGCGCCGCATCGCCGCAGCATTCGCAGCCGCTGCGTCGGCGATGCTTCTTCTCTCGTCCTGCGCGACCGGCGACGACGCCGTCGCACAGGGCGGAACTTTCGACTTCGTCTCACCGGGCGGGCAGACCAAGATCTTCTACGATCCACCGTCCGACCGAGGCACCATCGGCAAGCTCTCCGGGCCCGATCTGATGAACGAAGGTAAGAAGGTCGGCGTCGACGACTTCGAGGGCAAGGTCGTCGTCCTCAACGTCTGGGGTCAGTGGTGCGGGCCGTGCCGCGCCGAAGCCGACGACCTGGAACAGGTCTACGAGCAGACCAAGGATTCGGGCGTGCAGTTCCTCGGCATCAACGTCCGCGACGACACCAAGAACAAAGCGCAAGACTTCGTGGTCGACAACAAGGTCTCGTACCCGTCGATCTACGACCCGTCGATGCGTTCGCTGATCGCCCTCGGTGACGGCTACCCCACGTCGGTCATTCCGACGACGATCGTCCTGGACCGCCAGCATCGCGTTGCCGCGGTGTTCCTCCAAGAACTTCTCGCCGAGGATTTGCTGCCCGTCGTCCAGCGAGTAGCTCAGGAAGACGCGCAGTAAAGATGACAACCACGACCACCACGCTGCTGGCAGGCAGCGACACACTGAGTGCCGGTGTGGGCGAAGCGTTTCAGAACGCGGCGTCGTCCGGTCCGCTTCTGCTGGCCCTCGGCGCCTGTGTGCTCGCCGGTCTGGTGTCGTTCGCTTCACCGTGCGTCGTGCCGCTCGTTCCCGGCTACCTGTCCTACCTGGCCGGCGTCGTCGGCGCCGACGCCCCCGCGATCACCGCGGACGAGGCGAGGACCCGGACGATCACCCGGAGCAGTCGCCTGAGGGTGGCCGGTGCGGCCGGACTGTTCGTCGCCGGCTTCACCGTCGTCTTCGTTCTCGCGACCGCGTCGGTGTTCGGCGTGATCTCGACTCTGCTCGTCAACCGCGAGGTCCTGATGCGCGTGGGCGGTGTGGTCACGATCGCGATGGGTCTGGTGTTCATCGGACTGATCCCGGCGCTGCAGAAAGACGTCCGTTTCGAACCGCGTCGTGTGTCGTCGCTGGTGGGGGCGCCGCTGCTCGGGGGAGTGTTCGCGCTGGGGTGGACGCCATGCCTCGGGCCGACATTGGCAGGCGTGATGTCCGTAGCCGCGGGAACCGACGGGATGACCGCCGCGCGCGGTGTCACCTTGATCGTCGCGTACTGCATCGGACTCGGCCTGCCGTTCATCATCTTGGCGCTGGGATCGGCGCGTGCGCTGACCGGCGTCGGCTGGTTGCGTCGTAATGCACGCACCATTCAAATTTTCGGCGGAATCATGTTGGTGGCAGTGGGAATCGCCCTCGTCACAGGCGCGTGGGACCAGTTCGTCGGCTGGGTTCGCGACGCATTTATCTCGGAGGTGACGCTGCCGATATGACAGCTGACGACAATAACGACAACCCGACACCCGTGCTGCCGAAGCAGTCGGTGATCGGTCGAGTCGTTGCACTCGGGCGCAACACCTGGCGCGGCCTGACCTCGATGCGGACCGCGCTGGTTCTGCTGTTCCTCCTCGCACTCGCGGCGATCCCCGGCGCCCTGCTGCCACAACGAACCCTCAACGAGGGCAAGGTCGCCGACTACATCGCCGCGCGTCCGACGCTCGGTCCGTGGATGGACCGCCTCGAACTGTTCGACGTGTTCAGCAGCTTCTGGTTCACCGCGATCTACGCTTTGCTCTTCATCTCGCTGGTCGGCTGCATCCTGCCGCGTTGCGTGGAGCACGCGAAGGCGCTGCGCACCCGTCCGGTGAATGCGCCGCGCAATCTTGCTCGCCTGCCGCACCACACCAAGAGCGTCGTCGACGGCGAGACTCCCGACGAACTTGCTGCCCGGGTGTCGAAAGAACTGCGTGGGTGGCGCGTCGAAACGCGTCGCGGCGATACGAAATCACGACGCGAAGGCGAGATCACCATCTCGGCGGAGAAGGGATACCTCCGCGAATTCGGCAACCTCGTGTTCCACCTGTCCCTGGTCGGATTGTTGATCGCGATTGCCGCGGGCAAGTTGTTCGGCTACGAGGGCAATCGCATCGTCATCGCCAACGACGGCCCCGGATTCTGCACGACTTCGCCGGCAGTGTTCGACTCGTTCGTCGCGGGCCTGAGCCTCGACGGCACCGGCATGACTCCGCTGTGTGTCCGTGTGAAGAATTTCCAGGCCGACTACCTCGAGACCGGTCAGGCGGAGATGTTCACCTCGGACATCTCGTACCAGGCAGGCGACGACCTCGAGTCCGATACCTGGCGGGACACGACCATCCAGGTGAACCACCCGCTGCGGATCGCCGGCGATCGTGTGTACCTGCAGGGACACGGATACGCGCCGACATTCACCGTCACGTTCCCGAACGGTGAGACCCGCACCGAGACGCTCCAGTGGCGTCCGGACGACGCCACGACGTTCCTGAGTAGTGGCGCGATGCGTTTCGACCCGCCGGGCGGCATGTATCCCGATACGGACGAGCGCCGGAAGAACCAGATTGCCATCGAAGGATTGTTCGCGCCCACAGCGCTGTTCCACGGCAACCTGCTGTCGTCGAGTTACCCGGCGATGAACGATCCGGCAGTCGCCATCGACATCTACAAGGGTGATACCGGACTCGATACCGGTAACCCGCAATCGCTGTTCGAACTCAACACCGAACTGATCAATCAGGGCCGGCTGGTCAAGCAGGATCGAGTCAATCTGTTCCCGGGTGAGAGCGCGACGCTTGCCGACGGAACTCAGGTGCGATTCGATGGTGCCGTCGACTTCGTCAACCTGCAGGTCTCCCACGATCCCGCTCAGGTGTGGGTACTGGTTTCAGCGTTGACGATGATGGCGGGGCTACTCGTCTCGCTCGTGATCAAGCGTCGCCGCGTCTGGGCACGTATCTATCCAGATGACGAACGACGTACTGTAGTAGAACTTGGTGGGCTTGCCCGCACCGACCACGCAGGCTGGGGCGACGAGTTCGACCGCCTCGCCGACCGCTTGCTGAAAAGCAATCCGACCACCGCGGTGAACCAACCGCACGCGCAGGAGAACGCCCGATGACAACCAACGAGACACTCGCGCAGTACAGCGACTGGGCCTTCAAGTCCGCCTTCACCGTGCTTGTGCTGGCGTTTGTGCTGCTCATCGTGCAGTACGCGTCGGCCAGAGCCAAGGCGGTTCAGGACAAGGAACTGGTCTCTGCCGGTGGAGTCGACGCGTCCGTGCCTGGCCGGGTCGCGGAGACTCCGACCAAGTCGCTCTCGGAGCGATTCGGCGGAATGGGCCGAGCTGTCTTGGTTGTCGGAACAGTACTGATCTTCGCTTCGATCGTGCTCCGCGGATTTGCGACGGAACGATTCCCACTCGGCAACATGTACGAATTCGTGGCGATGGCGTGTGCGGCGTCGTTGCTGGTCGGGCACGTCCTGCTGATCAAGCCGGCGTACCGTCCGATGTGGGTCTTCCTGCTGGTACCGGTTCTGATCTTGATGTTCCTCGCCGGCACGGTTCTCTACGCCGACGCGGCTCCCGTGGTTCCGGCGCTGCGCTCGTACTGGCTGCCGATTCACGTGACGATCGTCAGCGTCGGCTCCGGCATCTTCATGATCGGCGGTATCGCCAGCCTCCTGTTCCTGTTGCGACTGAAGTTCCCGCCCGGTGACGAAGGCACGAGCATCGGCGGCCGGATCGCGGAGCGACTGCCGGACGCCCAGACGCTCGACCGCTTGGCATACAAGAGCACGATCATCGCATTTCCGCTGTTCGGCGCAGGTGTGATCCTCGGTGCGATCTGGGCGGAAGCTGCATGGGGACGCTTCTGGGGTTGGGACCCCAAAGAGACGATGTCCTTCATCGCCTGGGTGATCTACGCGGCCTACCTGCATGCGAGGGCAACGTCTGGTTGGCGGGAGACGAAGGCTGCCTGGATCAACATCGCCGGATTCGTTGCGATGCTGTTCAATCTCTTCATCATCAACATGGTCGTGTCCGGCTTGCACTCCTACGCGGGACTCAACTGATCCTCTCGAGGTACCGTGGGTGGCTGCCGACCGGTCTGTAGGTATTACCGGTGGGTAAGTCAGGGGCGGCGCCAGCTACGATGCAGCTTGGTGAACTACTAGCTGTCTGGTAGCTGCGGGATCGACGAGGGGGAACTGCGAGATGGCCGACAAGATCGAAGACGCCGGAGCAGGATTGTGGGAGCCGGTGCGTCCTGCCGAGCCGACGCGGCGCGAGCTGCGCACATCCGCGCCCGAGCCGTCATCCGACTCGGTTCCCAGTGATGTTCGCAGTCTCTTCGTGGCCCCGGTCGACTCCGGCCCGCTCCAGCAAGTCGCCGGCCAGGCGCCCAGTGCACCTGCCGCTCCGCCGCCGACGACGACCCCAGCGGCGCCGGTACCAGGTCCCAAGACGCCGGTCATCCAGTATCCGGCAGCACAGCCCGGCCCGATCAACGGCCAGTTCTCGACCTCGCCCGCGATGCCGATGCAGACCTACGAACCTACGAATCGTGCAGGGTCGGTTCCGGATTCGCGAACTGGAGCTCCGCAGCCTGCCCAGAATTCGCAGCCTGTCCAGAATCCGCTGCCTGTCCAGAATCCGCAGCCTGTCCAGAATTCGCAGCCCAGTCCGACCGCGCATGGATCCGCGAGACCGCTCCAGCACCCGCAGGCGCCTTTTGCGCCCGGCGTGCATCCGCCCAATCCCGTGATTCGGCAGTTCGGGCACCCCGGCGCTGCGCCGGTGCAGAACGGCCACGCCCTGCAAAATGGTCAGGCCGTGCCGAATGGGTTGGCCATGCCGATGGCCCCGCCGACAGCGCCACCTACTCGCGCTCCGATGCCGCAGACCGGATTCAACTCGGCTCCGGACAGTCGCTTCGAGTCGGCTCTCCCGATGACTGCGCAAGATCTCTCGGCTGCGCTCCTCGTCAAGCGGCCTGTCCGGCCTGCCCCGGTGGGTGGCTGGCGTAAGGCGCTGTACACGTTGTCCGGCCGATCGGTGAACCTCGGAAACGGTGCAAAGGAGCAGCACCTCGTCGAGTTGACGCGCCAGATCAACCAGCCGCTGCAGGGCTGCTACAAGGTTGCAGTGCTCAGTCTCAAAGGCGGCGTCGGAAAGACCACGACCACTGCGACACTGGGGTCGATGTTCGGCTCGATCCGCGGCGATCGCGTCGTCGCTGTCGATGCAAACCCCGACCGGGGAACGCTGAGCCAGAAGATCCCGCTCGAAACTCCGGCAACAGTGCGAAACCTGCTGCGCGACGAGAACAGCATCGAGAAGTACAGCGACGTCCGTGGCTACACATCGCAGAATCGCCACCGGCTCGAAGTGCTTGCATCCGACAGCGATCCAGCAGTTTCAGAGGCCTTCAGCGGTGGGGACTACACGCGCACGGTCGACATGCTCGAGAAGTTCTACAGCATAGTTCTGACCGACTGCGGCACCGGATTGATGCACTCGGCGATGCAGGCCATTCTCGAAGGTGCAGATTCGTTGATCGTCGTCAGTTCCGGATCTGTCGACGGTGCACGTAGCGCCTCCGCGACACTTGATTGGCTCGACGCTCACGGTTACAGCAGGCTGGTCGCCACGTCCGTAGCCGTCATCAACGCGGTACGGCCTCGCTCGGGCAAGGTTGATCTGCCCCGGGTCGTCGAGCATTTCGAGCAGCGCTGTCGAGCGGTGAGACTGATTCCGTTCGATCCGCATTTGGAAGAGGGCGCCGAAATCGATCTGGACCGGCTGCGTCCAGGTACTCGGGAAGCGGTGCTGGAGTTGGCTGCGGTGGTTGCGCAGGACTTTCCGGCCTCCCCGTTCGCGTTGCCGGGGCGGTAATCGGATAGCCGGGTGAGCCCGGACGCTACGTCGACGTGTCAGTCGGCGGTACGTCCGGCCCTTCCGTGCGCTTGCGTCGTGTTTGCTGGTTCACATTCCACAGGAATTCGGGATCGTCGTCCGGCCCGCGTACGCCGCTCACCGGGGTACGCGTCGACGGATCGGGCCCGAACGCCTTCCACATCAGAACGATCAATGTCACCAAACCCACCAACGCCAACAGATACAACACGGCGCACCTCCTCAGGGAACTGAAGTCGAGCCTACTCAGTCTCCGGCCCGCTTCACCAGAAGTGGTGCGGACAAGCGTTTCGGCTCAGTGCGCTAGTGCTGTATCTGTCGGGTACTGCAAGATCTGTCGGGTACTACAAGTACTTCGACGTGAGCGAAAGTTGCTCAGTTGTTGTCCGCTTCGGTGGTCAGCGAGCGCAGAAGCTGCATGACCTCGGTCTCACGGAATCGACGATGTCCTCCTGGTGTGCGAAGCGAGCCCAGTCGTCCTGCGTGTGCCCAGCGGGTCACGGTCTTGGGATCGACATGAAACAATGCCGCTACCTGTCCGGGCGTCATGAGTGCGTCTGCGGCGGTATTGAAGGTTGGTGCGCTCATTGTGAGGTCCTCCATGTTGATGTCGAACGTTTGACGAACAGTGATTCCGAACCGAGCAGTGATTCCGAACTTTGGTTCCGAACCGTTGTGTCGACCAGTTGCCAAAAACCTGCGTCGAGTTTGTTTCGAAGTCCTTCGCTCACATTCGACCGTTTTCTGAGTGGTAGCGCAATGTTTGCACAGATATAGCCGGGTAGTCGATCTTTCAAGATAAGGTAATGTTTAAGTAAAGGACAAAATGGATATAGCGGGCTCAGTCCCACCCGTATTCGGAATGGGTAACCTGAGAGGGTGAGTCAGTTGTCTGAAAACCCCGAAAATGTTCCTTCTGAGCCGGTCAAGGCCAGTAAACCCTCCGCAAACTCTGGGCAAGCAAAGTCGGCTGCCGGGCCGGTGACCAAGGGTCAACTGGCCCGCGACGTGGTGCTGTACTCGGTCGCTCGGCTGCTGCTTGTCGTCGTGATCGGTGCCGTCATCATCGGTGGTGGAAAGCTCGCCGGCACCGACGTTCCTTTGATCGTCGCGGCACTGTTCGCAGTTCTGATCGCGCTGCCGCTGTCGCTGCTGCTCTTCGCGAAACTGCGCAAGCGTGTCAATGCGGGCATTGCGGCGGTCGACGCCCAGCGTCGGTCCGATCGTGACGATCTTCGCTCCAAGCTGCGCGGAGACGGGCGGTGACCACGGAGTCGCTCGACGTCGACCGTCGGACCTCGCGCCAGTGGGTCGACAACGCGGTGCGGCTGATCGAAGCCGACGCGCAACGCAGCGCGGACACTCACCTACTGCGCTATCCGCTGCCGAGTAACTGGACCGTCCAGCTCTATCTGAAGGACGAGTCGACCCACATCACGGGAAGTCTCAAGCATCGACTCGCACGGTCGCTTTTCCTCTACGCGATCTGCAACGGCTGGGTTACCGAAGAGACCACCGTCATCGAAGCGTCGTCCGGTTCGACGGCTGTCAGCGAGGCGTATTTCGCGAAGTTGCTCGGCCTGGATTTTGTCGCGGTGATGCCCGCGAGCACGAGTCCCGCCAAGATCGCACTGATCGAGGCGCAGGGTGGACGTTGTCATTTCGTGAGCGATCCGTCCTCGATCTACTCGGAATCGCATCGGCTCGCGAGTGAGTTGAACGGTCACTACATGGACCAGTTCACCCACGCCGAGCGCGCGACGGACTGGCGTGGAAACAACAACATCGCCGAATCGATCTTCACTCAGCTCGAGCACGAGGAACATCCGATTCCCGACTGGGTGGTCGTCGGAGCCGGGACGGGCGGAACCGGCGCCACGATCGGCCGCTTTCTTCGCTATCGGAAATTCGACACGGGGCTGTGCGTGGTAGATCCGGAGCACTCCGTGTTCTTCGACGCGTGGCGAGCGAGCGATCCGTCGATCGTCGGTACACGGGGTTCCCGGATCGAGGGCATCGGCCGCCCGCGCGTCGAACCGTCGTTTGTCGGTCAGGTGGTCGACCGAATGATCAAGGTGCCGGACGCAGGCTCGATCGCGGCCGCACGGCACGCCAGCACAGCCCTGGGGCGCAAAGTAGGTGGCTCGACGGGGACGAACCTGTGGGGAGCTTTTGCGTTGATTGCCGAGATGATGGCAGCCGGGCGCAGCGGCAGCGTCGTCACGCTGCTGTGCGACGGCGGAGAGCGTTACTCGGGCACGTACTACAACGACGAATGGGTGGCGTCGGAAGGGATCGACCTGCTCGGTCCGACGGCAGTGTTGGACGAGTTCGTACGTTCCGGTGCGTGGACCGCCAGTTCCTGAATGGCCGGCGACGGACCGTGTGACGGGCGGCTCATCGTCACGCGCGGCCAGGCGTCCAGCCCGGACGACTGCTCGTCCGTTCTGATGCGTATCAGACCGGGAGAGAGCGTGTTCTCGGCCAGGCGCACGAACCCGAGTCGCTCGTAGTACGGCGCGTTCCACGGAACGTCGACGAACGTCGTCAGAGTCACGAGATCGTGGTGATGGTCCGCCGCCCATTCGGTGACGGCGTCGATCAGCTGAGCTCCGAGGCCTTTGCGGGCATGATCGGGGTGAACGGAAACCTGTTCGATATGTGCACCGCCGTCCACGATCTCGACGAGCGCGTACGCAACGGGTACGTCGTTTGCGTCGGTCTGAACCCAGATGTGCTCGGCTGCGAGAAAATCGTTCAACTCGTCGAGCGTCGGCGGTGGATCGTCTGCGATGGCGTCCATCCCGATGTCTCGGAACGGTTCGCCCGCGGCGATCTCGATCTGTTGCAGTGCGGGTAGGTCGGTGGATGTGGCCGAGCGGATCACAGAAACCGTTTTACCTCGAGAGCGGAGTTTCTCCCAGCGCTACGCCTTCTGTAACGCAAACCTACGCAACCGTAGGTTGTGTATCGTTTGGTCAAGGGGCACTTCTCCAGCGAGGGCGGATCATGGGCAATCCTGAAGTTTCACTCGACAATTACGAGGCTGTGTACGAGTACTACCGCAGTCATCAGCAGAACCGATTTGTGGCGAAGCTCGCTTATGCCGCGTTGGCGCTGAAGTACCGCCCGCGAGTGAGGTACGCGCCGGGTGCGGAAGCCGCGCTGAAGACTCTGCTGGAACGTAAGACGCAGTTGGTCGTGGCAGTCAATCATCTGACCGAGAGCGACCAGTTCACGCTCGCCGCGACCGCGTGGCGTACTCCGTTGCGTCGAGTGATCGGACGGACACGGGTCCTCGCCAAAGACGAACTCTTCGTTGATCCTTCACAGCGCAAGAAGGTCGACATGATGGGCAGCATCCCGGTTTTTCGCAGCAAGAACTACGGCCTCCGTGCAGTTTCGGATGCCGGCCGAGTGATGATGGACGTCGCGGCCGAGCGGCTGGGCAACGGGGACTGTCTGGCGATTTTCCCGGAAGGGACGTGCAACACCGAAGATCCGACGCGGCTGCAGCACGTCAACAGCGGAATCGGCCACATCGTCGCGCGCGCCGAGAAGTTGGGATGCTCACCGGCCCTGGTGTCGATCGGMATCAATTACGGTCCGGTGGCCGGCGACGTCAAGGCTGCGAGTGTCTTTGTCGGAATGCCGGTGACCGAACTTCCGGACAAACCGATGGATATCGCCCGAACTGTGCAGGCCGACTTGCAGGTGGCAGTGAACGGAGCCGTCGCCGGATACTAGGCGTGCCTGTCAATTTTGGTTGACAGATTCCGGTTGTCAACCTAAATTGACATCATGACCGAAGCAACCTCTCTCGCTGCTGCCGCCGGTAGCCCGGATCCCACCGAGGGATTGCGTGCTGTTCGAGCGCTGCGTCGTCTACTCGAAAAACTCGAGGCCATTCAGGTCGCCAACGCGCGCCGTCACGGATGGTCCTGGCAGGCGATCGCGGAAGCTCTCGAGGTCAGCCGTCAAGCCGTCCACAAGAAATACGCGTCCGCGCAGTCGGAATCGATGCTGCGTTCACTGCGCGAGAAGGGCAGGTAATTGCCATGTTCGAAAGGTTCTCCGCACAGGCTCGTGGCGTCGTTGTCGATGCTGTCGCCGGATCCGGTCCGGTCACGCCGATGGAACTTCTGACCGCGCTGCTCACCTCTGATCGGGGCATCGCCACCGAGGTGCTCACCGAGTCCGGTGTCTCCCTCGACGTGATCCACCACGCCGGCGCCGGATCGAACGAAGGTAGCTCGAACAATCTCGACGACGACGCCGAGATACTCAAGTCGATCGGCATCGATCTCGATGCGGTTCGGGAAAGCCTCGAGCAGTCGTTCGGTGAAGGTGTGCTGGACGAGACGTCCGTGCCGGACGGTGTCGATACTTCGCGGAAAGGCCGATTCGGGTTTCCTCGTTCACGATTCGAGAAGGACTCCAAGAAGGTGTTGGAACTCTCGCTTCGTGAAGCGCTCGCGCACAAGGACAATCGAATCGGTGCCGAACACATCCTGCTCGGCATCCTGCGTGTCGCCGACGGGCCTACCCGTCAGGCCCTCGAAACGCAGGTCACGATGTCGGTGATCCGTGAGCGCTTGGAAGCGAAGATGAATCGCGCCGCCTAGATTCGGCACGGCTCCGCATGCACGGGGCGGGATGTGCCAGCATTCAGACATGACATTTCTGGCACGTCTCATCATCAACGGCATAGCCATCTGGCTGGCGTCGGCGTGGGTCACCGGCATCACGATCGCCAACCACGACAACGGCACCTGGGGCACGGTTCTCGTGATCGCGGTGATCGCTTTGATCTTCACGGTGGTCAACGCCTTCATCAAGCCGGTAGTGCAGCTTCTCTCACTACCGCTGCTCATCCTGACCCTCGGACTGTTCACGCTGGTGATCAACGCCCTGATGCTGATGCTGACGGCGTGGATCTCGTCCGGTACGTCCTACGGCTTGACGGTCGACGGCTTCTGGACGGCAGTCTGGGGCGCGCTGATCATCTCGATCGTGAACTTTCTGCTCAGCGCGTTCGTCCCCGACAACCGTTGAGTACGTCGACGTTCAGGCGAGACTGAGCGCAACTGCGGTCGCGGCACCCCAGACGAGCATGGCGAGTCCGGTGTCGCGCAACGCGGGGATCAGAGCCATTCCCTGGCCCCCTGAACGCAGCGGGGCGTTGGCTCGGATTGCCAGTGGCAACGCCAGCAATCCGAGCAGGGCCCACGGAGTACGCAGGATCAGCAGCAAGGTCGCGACGAACGGGACGGCCAGCAGGATCACGTGCAGCGTGCGGGTCTTCGCGTCGCCGAGCCGGACTGCGAGAGTGATCTTTCCGGACTCGGTGTCGGTCGGGATGTCTCGAAGATTGTTGGCAACGAGCACCGCGCTCGAGAATGAACCGATGGCGATCGCGCCGGCCAGCCCGGCCAGATCCACCCGTTCGGCCTGTACGAATTGAGTTCCCAGCACTGCGATCAGCCCGAAGAAGATGAACACGGCGATCTCGCCGAACCCGCTGTATCCGTACGGCTTCTTGCCGCCGGTGTAGAACCAGGCACCGATGATGCAGAACACRCCGACCGCAACCAGCCACCAGGCTGTGGTCGCCGCCAGAACGAACCCGGCTACCGCGGCAACGGTGAAGCAGCTGATCGCTGCGGCCTTCACAGCTCCGGGACTGACCAACTTCGATCCGACCAAGCGCAGTGGCCCGACGCGGTCGTCGTCCGTTCCGCGGATTCCGTCGGAGTAGTCGTTCGCGAAATTCACCCCGACGATCAAGGCCAAGGAGACGATCAGTGCCAGGAGCGCCTTCCACCACACTGCGAGGTCCAGGGACGCCGCGGCTCCGGTGCCGACCAGCACGGGCGCAATCGCGTTCGGGAGTGTGCGCGGCCTCGCGCCTTCGATCCATTGAGCAGCT
Organism: Rhodococcus sp. P4_F3_2; assembly: GCF_056401335.1. NCBI lineage: Bacteria > Bacillati > Actinomycetota > Actinomycetes > Mycobacteriales > Nocardiaceae > Rhodococcus > Rhodococcus sp. P4_F3_2. The sequence goes on along the minus strand of NZ_JBFUJN010000026.1, from coordinate 118,756 downwards.
GTTGCCATACAACGATCTTTGCACTGTGCAATACGATCGAACGCGGTGGATCAGCACATGACTCGAGACGTGAGTGAGCGCGCCAGGTACGCGCAGTCGGGCGAAGACCCGGCAGACATTGCCTTGCTCGGACCCATTTCGACCAAAGTGGGCGATCGTCTGGTTCCGTTGCCGGGTCCGCGAGCTCGAACTCTGCTGGTTGCGCTGGCTCGCAATCCGGGTGAGCCACGTACCGCGCAGAGCCTGATCGACGACGTCTGGGGGCTGGAGCCGCCGCGCTCACCGATGAACGCCCTCCACACTCAGGTCTCGCGCCTGCGATCTGCACTTCCGGACGGGGCGCTCGAAGTCACGGCGGCCGGATACCGGCTCACTCTCGCTCGGGAGCGTGTCGACCTGGCCCGGGCAGCGGACGCCGTCCGTCGTCTGCGCGCCGGCGGCGCTGACGCGTCCGAGGCACTCGCCGTCACGACCGCGGCGCTGCGCCTGTGGCGCGGTACCCCCGGGAGCGACGTGGTCGGCGACGTCGCAGATCGTCTGGCGCTCGACGCGGGCCGCGTGTACGACGAACTGGAGTCCGCGCAGATCGACGCGTTGCTCACGTTGGGGGAGTACGCGGCCGCCATTCCACTGGTGCGCGGACGCCATCTGTCGAGCCCGTTCGACGACACAGCGGCCGAAGCGTTGATGCGTGCGCTCGCCGGAGCCGGCCGAGTCAACGAGGCACTCGAAGTGTTCGCGGAGTTCCGCAACCACCTCGCCAATCGCCTGGGCGCTGATCCGTCACCCGCACTGGTGACTCTGAACACGGAACTTCTCGGGGCACCTGCGGCAACACCGCGAGCTGCGCGGGCGATCGGTCTACGCGCCGCCCCCAACACCTTGCTCGGTCGCGACAGCGACATCGACCAGATCGAATCCTTGCTGGCTCGCTCACGTGTGGTCACCATTCTCGGACCCGGTGGCGCCGGAAAAACCCGTCTCGCACACGAATTGGGCCTACGCGGATCCGTGAACCAGCCTGGCGTCGCGGTGGTACTCGTGGAGTTGGCGTCGTTGCGCAGCAGCGAAGATGTCATCGCGGCCATCGGCGGCACCCTCGGAATCAGCGAATCCGATCTGGCGCCAGGCAAATTGACCGTCGGCCGGACGCATTCGGCGCGAGAGCGACTCAAAGAGGCGCTGTCCGCCGGCCCGATGTTGCTCATCCTCGACAATTGTGAGCACGTGATCGGCGCGTGCTCGGAGATCGTGGCCGAGATGATCGCGGCCGGTCGTCAGCTGACGGTACTGACCACCAGTCGTTCGCCGCTCATGATCAGTGCCGAGGCGGTGTACCCGTTGCCGCCGTTGGCGATCGACGACGGAACCGGCTCGGCAGTCGAACTCTTCTCGGCGAGAGCCCGTGCGGTGCGGCCGTCCGTTCATCTGGACGTCGACGCGGTCGTCAAGCTGTGTACGACGCTCGACGGACTCCCGTTGGCGATCGAACTCGCGGCTGCCCGGGTCCGGACGATGAGCGTCGACGAAATCGGTTCGAGACTGCGAGATCGGTTCGCATTGTTGCGCTCCGATGATCCGACGTCTCCAGATCGGCATCGAACTCTGCACGCGGTGATCGACTGGAGCTGGAATCTGTTGGGCAGCGGGGATCAGATTGCGCTGCGTCGGTTGTGCCGATTCCCGGCAGGTTTCACTCTTTCCTCGGCGCAGGCCGTTGCCGGGTGGGGACAGTTGAACGATGTGGCCGGCGCTGTCGAAGCGCTGGTCAATCAGTCACTTCTTTCCGTCAGCGACGGGCAGGGTGAGCTTCGGTACTACATGCTCGAGACGGTCCGCGAATACGGCGAGGAGCAGCTCGCCGCGTCCGGAGAGGGGCCGGAAGTGATCCGGCGCCTGGATGTCTGGGCAATCGCGATCGCAGAGGACGCCGTCGTGCGTGCACGCACGGATCAGTTGCGCCTGATTGCCGACCTCGACGCCGAGCACGACAACCTTCTCGCTGTTCTTCGCTGGGCTGTCGAGCGCGGCGACGCGGTGACCGTAGCCAACGTCTTTCCTGTCCTCGCGATTCTGTGGGCCRTACGAGGATCGAATTCGGAAGTCTCGAACTGGGCGTCGAAGATCGTCGGGGCGACCGCGGACAACGATCTACGCGATGTAAATGCAGAATTGGTGGGCGCGACGTTCATTCTGGTGGCGATGCATCTGTTTTTCGCGGAGACCGATCGAAACCATGCCCGCGCGCGGGTTCGTCTTCGAAAGCTGTTGCGTGATCGCGATGATCTCGGTCCGTTGTTCGCATTTCTGATCAAGCTGACCACGAGTGGGATCGCCAACCACAGACTTGCGCGTTTGGTTGCGGAAGGCGTTCGCAGTTCCGACCCCGAGACCCGAATGGCTGCGCTGTCCGCGCGTTCGAATATGCGCGAGAACATCGGGGATCTGCGGGGCGCTTTGCTGGACGGGGAAGCGTTGTTCGACTACGCGACCAATGCCGGTGACGAGTGGGGCCTTGCGATGGCGGCCCAGCATGTCGGGTCGGTCCACAGCCAATCCGCGCGATATGGCGAGGCCATCGAGTTCTACGCGATTGCGGCGGCGTCGATGGAACGCCTCGGTGCACGTGACGAGGCGATGCAGCTCATCTGCTTTCAAGCCGGAGCAATGATCGCATCCGGTGACACCGCCGGCGGGCGAACACTTCTCGATCGGGCACGCCCGGCCTTGGCGCACTCGGGTGGGACCGGTGCCATCGAAACCGATCAACGGCGCGCGGCGCTCATAGCGAGCATCGCCGAGGCGGATCTCGCCGACGGCCGAATCGACGAAGGGTTGGCCAGGTATCGAGAAGCACTGGAGTTGTTGGGCTCTGCGATCGAGAACATCTTCGGTGATCCCTTCGTCGTTCTGCTCGGTGCTGCGGCCGTGTGTGCTCACGTCGTTCACGGCCGACATGAACTCGTGGCAAATCGTGTTCTGCAGATGAAGGATTCGAGTGCTCTCAAGTTCGATCCCAAGGGTTATGCGGACCTGCCGCTCGCGGGTTCCTTGGCGTCGGCGATCGGGTCGTTCGATCTTGTCGCGGGCAACATCGATCGAGGGGTCGAACTGATGGCTCTGTCGTTGAAAATGCCGGGGAGACAGGACTTCGTCTCGCTCCACCATGCGCGCCTCTCCGAATTCGCGGTTGGTGTAGTCGGAGCCGACAAGTGGTCTGTGGAAACCGAGAAGGTATCGGGTTACTCACGCAGAGCGGTCCGCGAAGCAGTGTTGGCTGCGCTTCGCGGACCGGTGCTGGATTAGAGCTGGACGATGTTGCGGGACTTATGTCTTGCGCATGTACATCCGCACGGTCAGGGGCGCCATGACGGCAACGATCACCGCGGCGCCGACCAACGACCACACGACGTGGATACCGAAGTGACCGTCGTTGGCCAGCTCGCGAACCGCGGTCACCAAGTGTGAGACCGGATTGACGTTCACGAACTTCTGAAGCCAACTCGGCATGGTGGCAGGATCGACGAACGCATTCGACAGGAACGTCAGCGGGAACAGCACGAGCATCGAAACACCCTGCACCGTAGACGCTTTGTTCATCAGCACGCCCATGAGGGCGAAGATCCAGCTGATGGAGAACGCGCACACCATGACCAGGATCGCGGCAGACAGAATGCCGACCACGCCGCCTGCGGGGCGGTATCCCATCGCGAAACCGACGATGAACGTGATGGTCGTGGCGATGCCGTAGCGCACGACGTCGGCGAGCAATGCGCCGGACAGCGGGGCGATACGAGCGATGGGAAGGGATTTGAAGCGGTCGAACACGCCCTTGTCCATGTCCTCACGAAGCTGAGTGCCCGTGACGATGGAACCGGTGATGACGGTCTGGACGAGGATGCCGGGGATGATCGTCGGCAGATATGCCGTCACGTCACCGGCGATCGCGCCGCCGAAGATGTACGTGAACATCAACGTGAAGATGATCGGCTGGATGACGACGTCGAATAGTTGCTCGGGGTTGTGCTTGATCTTGAGAATTCCGCGGTACGCCATCGTGAACGTGTTCGCGAAGCTCTGCTGCAGGCTGATGCGGCGGGGTGCGGCGTCCGGCTGGGCTATCGGCGACCGGGGTTTGGTGAGGGTGGTTGTCATGCGACGCTCCGATCGGAGTCGTTGTCGGACTGGGCGTCGTTGCGTCCACCGTCTTCGGGCTGGTGCCCGGTAATGGTCAGGAACACTTCGTCCAGGCTGGGTTTCTGTACGTTGATCTCGTCGACGGCAATTCCTTGCTCACGCAGACGGATCAACAGGTCCGCTGTGATCGACGGGTCGCTGAGCGGTGCGGTGATCCGACCGACTTCGGGGGTGACTCCCACCTCGACGCTGAGCGCAGCCGCAATGAGCGAGCGAGCTTCCTCGGTTCGGTCACGGTCGACCAACTTGAGCTGGAGGGAGGAGATCCCTACCGAAGCCTTGAGTTCGTCGGCGGTGCCGTTGGCGATCACGCGACCGCGGTCGATCACCGCGATGCGATCGGCCAACTGATCGGCCTCGTCGAGGTACTGCGTGGTGAGCAACACCGTCGAGCCCTCGGCGACGAGTCGCCGAATGGTCACCCACATCTGGGCGCGGGTGCGCGGATCCAGACCGGTGGTGGGTTCGTCGAGGAACAGCAGCGGCGGGCGGGCGATCAGGCTGGCCGCCAGATCCAGGCGCCGACGCATACCACCGGAGAAGTTCTTCAGCGGCTTGGTTGCGGCCTCGACCAGATCGAACTCCTCGAGGAGTTCGAGGGACTTGGTGCGCGCATCGCGGCGGCTCAGGCCGAGCAACCGGGAGAAGATCACGAGGTTCTCGGTCGCGGTCAGATCCTCGTCGACGGAGGCGTACTGCCCGGTGACGCCGATCAGGGAGCGGACCGCGGTGGGTTCACGGCTGACGTCGTGACCGAAGATGCGCGCCTCACCGCCGTCGGGGCGAAGGAGGGTGGCGAGCATGCGGACGGTGGTGGTCTTGCCGGCGCCGTTCGGCCCGAGGACGCCGAACACCGAGCCGGTGGGGACGGTGAGGCTGACGCCGTCGACCGCGCGGTGCTCGCCGAACTTCTTGACGAGTCCGTCGGCCTCGATGGCAAGAGGCGAAGCTGTGTGGTTCATGGGATGAAGCTTGGCAGATCGATCTTGCATGGACCTTGCGTGGAACTTGCGGTTACTTGCACAGCGCGCGAGGTCGGTGCTCCACAACCGGCAAACAATCCCCAGACGGATCTTGCTTGTCGGTGTGCGGGCGCGGCGGCATCACGCTCGCTGCATGGAGATTCTCACGCGGGCACAGGCTCACCGCGACGGCACCAGCGACGCGCAGTTGCAGCGAGCGGTCAGGCGCGGCGAGCTGCACCGAATCGCAGCGGGGATCTACATGCGCGCCGATCACTTCCGCGAACTCGATGCGAGAGCACGCCACCGCTGCGCTGTCATGGTAGCCACCGAAAGCTGTGGACCAGGCGCAATCGTGAGCCACGCTTCGGCAGCGGTCATGCACGGATTGGATTGCGGCGGATTGCGATTGGGCACCGTGCACATGACGCGTAACCGGTGCTCGGGTGGGCGGAAGAGTCAAACCTTGCATCTTCATCCGGCAGTGGTCCCGGCCGAGGAGGTCGTGCTGATCGACGGCGTCGCAACCACGTCGCTTGCGCGAACGTTCGTCGACCTCGCACGGACGACGCCGTTCGAGACCGCCGTGGTGATCGGTGATTGCGCCCTGCGACGTGGGATGAGGCGTGAGAACGTCGACGCTTCGCTCGATCATGCGCGCGGACGGCTGGGAATGAGTCGCGCTCGAGTGGCGGCGATGTTCATCGAACCAGGTGCCGAGAGTCCGGGGGAGTCCATCAGCCGGGTACGCATGCGCGACGACGGTTGGCCGATGCCGACCCTGCAGCACGAGATCCGTCACGGTGGCAGGTTCATCGGGAGAGTCGATTTCTTCTGGAAAGAGCACGGTGTGGTGGGCGAGTTCGACGGGATGGTCAAGTATCGCGGCGACAATCCGGGGAGGGCGGTAGAGCGCGAGAAACTGCGGGAGGACGCGATCCGGGACGCGGGGTTCGAGGTGTTCCGGTGGGTATGGGCGGATCTTCGCGACTTCGAACGTGTCCGCGAAAGGTTCGAGCGGGCTTGCCTCCGCGGAGCCGCGCGCTGATTGTGCAGCCGCGGCGCTGATCAGGCCTGCGGCTGAACAATCGGGCTGCGGCTGCTAGCTGAACCGAGCCACCAGGGCGGCGCGGTCGAGCTTGCCCGGCCCCCGGAGCGGCAGTGCGTCCACGACGAACAGCTCGCGCGGCGCCGCGGTAACGTCGAGTGTCCGCTGAGCATGTGTGCGTAGTTCGTCGAGCGTCGGAGCTTCGCCCTCGGGTACGACCACGGCCACCACCCGCTGCCCCAGCCGCTGGTCCTCGACGCCGATCACCGCGCACTCGCGAACGGCGGGGTGATCGGCCAACGCGGCCTCGACCACCTGCGGTACGACGGTCAGCCCGCCGGTGGAGATTGCCTCGTCCAACCGGCCGCTGATGCGCAGGACTCCGTCGACCACAGCTCCGGCGTCGTCGGTCCGGAACCAACCGGGCTCGGCGAAAGCGGGGTGGTCGGGAAGCCCCCGGTACCCGGACGCGAGCATCGGTCCGCCCAGCAGCACTCGCCCGTCGTCGATACGAATCTGCGCTCCGGACAACGGGATTCCGTCGTAGACGCAACCGCCGGAGGTTTCACTCATCCCGTAGGTGCGGACGACGGTGATGCCCGCTTCGGTGGCCTGCGCGAGTACCGGCGCGGGAGTCGCAGCGCCGCCGAGCAGAACCGCGTCGAGTGACGCCAGCGCCTCGACCGCGGCGCGATCACCGAGCGCCTTGACCAACTGCGTCGGCACCAAGGAGGTGTAGCGGCGCGGTCCGCTCATCGCGGCGACGGCGCCCGGAAGCGCTGCCGGGTCGAAACCCGCACTGACGTCGACGATCACCGGTTGCGTTCCGGCGAGAACACTGCGCAGCAGAACCTGCATACCGGCGATGTGGTGCGGAGGGAGAACGAGCAACCAGGATCCTGTGCCGCCGAGGCGTTCGTGGGTCGCGTCGCCGCTGGCACGCAGGGCATCAGCACCGAGCATCGCGCCCTTCGGCGTTCCCGTGGTTCCCGACGTGGCGACTACCAGCGAGACGCCGTCGTCGATGGGCTGATCGGGGTGCAGAGCGTCGCTCAGTCGGGCCGTCTCGCGTGCGTCGGCAGCCGGGACGGGGAGCACGGCGTCGTGCTCGCCGCCCAGGATCTGCGCGACGGCAGGCAATACCTCGAAAGCCGCCTCGCCCTGCGGAACCGCGAGTGTGCGAAGAACGTTCACCGGATGTCCGGCCCGGCAAGGGGCCAACCGCCGTCAGCCAGATGGCTTCGCACGCGGTCGACATCGGTTTCGAGAGGCATCTCGTTGGTGATCTTCGTGATGAGGACCTGGATGTCGGTCTTCTCGATGGGCAGATCGCCGTCCTCGATCAACGCGTCGGCGACGGCGTCGACCTCGGCCTCGGAGAGTCTGCGAGTGAGGAGTGCGAAGAGCGGGATGTAGTCCTGTTCGGGGACGCCATTGGGATAGCCGGCCCGCAACCAGCCGACTATCGACGTGAGGAAGGGCGGAAGAGCCATGACGTCAGCTCACATCTCGAACTTCGTTGTCGGCGTCCACGTCTTCGATAACCGGCCACCCACCTGCGCGCAGTCTTTCGGTGACACGATCGACGTCGTCCTCGGACGGCTCCTCGTTGAGGATCCCCTCGATGATGGCGCGAATCGTGTCGTAGTCGACGTGGCGGTCCGGTACCTCGTGCGCGGACTCGATGGACATCGAAACGACCTGCTCGATCTCCTCGTCGGTCAGACGTCGACGGAGAACCGCGAGCAGGGCGAAATGATCCTTGTCCGGGATGCCCTCGGGGTACCCGGCGCGTAGCCAGTCGAGCACGCTGCGCAATGAATACTTGCTCAAATCCTCGGCCTCATTTTCGTTTCGGTGGTTTCAGTGGTGTGCCGCGACGACCACTCAGAAGACGTGGATTCCGAACGTGCTGGCCAAGAAGTTCTTCATCAACAACAGAATTCCGGCGAAGATCGTGACGAGCACGATCGCAAAACAGAGGTACGCACCCATTTTACCCAGGGTGGTCGGTCCTTCGGTGCCGTCGGGATTAGGCAGGCTCAGCGACTTGAGGCCGAATGCGAAGATCGCCGGCAGTCCCGCTCCGAAGAGCAGTCCTACTGCCACTACCTGCCAGAGCGAATCGAGGGTATCGGTGAGTAGATGCATTCTCTTGCGCCCCTTTCAGGAGTTGCGGGTGGCTTCGGTGGACGGAGTGGGTTCGGCTGCCGGGATCTCGGCAATTGCCGCATCTGAATTCTCGTCCCATTCGGCGGTGACGTTCGCCGCGTCTACGGGTTCCTTACGCGAGCGTATGTACATGAAGATCGCGAAGGCGATGAGCGCGGCGAAGACGACGAGCACGCCGGCGAGTCCGCCGACCAGATGTGCAAGAGCCCAGCAGATAGCTCCGACGATGGCAGCCGACGGCAATGTGATCAGCCAGGCTGCGGCCATCCGGCCGGCGACACCCCAACGGACCTCGGCGCCCTTGCGACCGATACCCGTACCGAGGATCGAGCCGGTGGCGACGTGGGTGGTCGAGAGGGGGAGTCCGAGGTGGCTCGACGTGAGGATGATGGCGGCGGACGACGCTTCGGCTGCCAGACCCTGCGGCGCGGCAATCTCGACAAGACCCTTGCCCAGGGTGCGGATGATGCGCCAACCGCCGAGGTAGGTGCCGAGGGCGATCGCGACGGCACAGGTGAACTTCACCCAGAACGGCATCTCGGTCTCGGCGGTGATGGTGCCGTGAGCGACCAGGGCCAAAAAGATGACGCCCATCGTCTTCTGGGCGTCGTTGGTGCCGTGTGCAAGTGAGATCAGGGAGGCGGTGCCGATCTGGCCGAAACGGAAACCGCGCTCGCGCTCGTCTTCCTTGACGGATGCGGTGATGCGGTACACGAGCTTGGTGCCGACGCCCGCGACCAGAGCAGCGACGACCGGCGCGAGGATTGCGGGGACGACGACCTTGGTCAGCACTCCGCCCCACTCGACTCCGCCCATACCGATGGAGGCGATCGCGGCGCCGATCAATCCGCCGAACAGCGCGTGCGAGGAGCTCGACGGCAATCCGAGAAGCCAGGTCGCCAGGTTCCAGATGATTCCGCCGACAAGACCGGCGAACACGATCAGCAGCAGATCCTGCCCACTGACCGCGCCGAGGTTGACGACACCTTTGGCTACCGTCGCGGCGACCTCGACGGACAGGAACGCACCGACCAGGTTCAGGATCGCGGAAAGTGTGACCGCAACTTTGGGCTTGAGTGCACCGGTCGCTATGGAGGTAGCCATTGCGTTACCCGTGTCGTGAAAACCATTCGTGAAATCGAACGCGAGGGCGGTGACAACTACCACCAGGAGGATTACGAGCTCTGCGGTCACAACGTGAATTGTGCGTATCGAACGCGTAAAAGTACAGCGAACGGGATGCGAACAGGGCCTCCGTGGAGTACGTCCCCGCGCGTGGGCTGCGGCGCTGCCGTTCGCGATGTGTTCAGCGCCACGAAATCCGAACCCTGTGTGGGACCTCACTTTTTGGTCTCACTCACCGGGAAGGCACATTCGGACCGTTTTAAACGCTGATTACCTACGGGCACCGAGCGCACCGGAACAGGGGTTTCACCTCTGTATCTCGGTGTCTGTCAGTGAGAAGGAGAGCTCCGACCGTGAAGCCCAACAAGTCCACGAAGCTGATCGTGGCACTCGCAGCGACCGCCGTTCTGGCATCAGCCTGCGCATCGAATCGTGGTGACGATCCCTACGCCGTCGCTGTCGGCGGATCAGGCGCCAGCGCCGATCTTGCGTCGAGCACATCCGACGCGAAGTTCGGCACCCTCGATTCGCCGTGCGGCGAAGGCGATGCCACCGGCGCAACCGATCAAGGCGTCAGCGACACCGAGATCAAGATCGGGTTCGGTGACGACCGCGGGTACGTGAAGTCTCCCGGGCTGAACAAGGAAATGAGCGATGCGGTGAACGCGCTCATCTCGTGGTGCAACGATCAAGGCGGTATCAACGGGCGCAAGGTCGTCGGTACCGACTACGACGCCGCGATGACGCAGGCCAACTCGGTCATGCAGGAAGCGTGCGGGAGTCAGTTCATGATGGTCGGCTACGGCTTCGCGATGGATCAGACCGCCGAGCAGACGCGTGTCGCGTGCAACCTGGTGTCAGTGCCAGGCTTCACCGTCTCGCCGGACGCCGCGAACGGACCCATGACGTTCCAGGGAGTTCCGTTCCCCGTCGACTACGCGAACGGTTCGCAGTGGTTCCAGATGGCCGAGATGCATCCCGATCTGGTGAACGACTTCGACGTCGTCAACAGCACGATGCCCACGATCATCAGCTCCACCACGAAGATTCGTTCGATCGCCGAGGCTGCGGGCTTCAAGCTCAAGGATTGCGGCGTCACACTCAACTACGAGGGCGAATCGAGCTACGTGCCGTTTGCCGAGAAGTACAAGGAGTGCGGTGCGAAGGGTATCTGGACGTCACGATCGGCAAGCCCGTCGGAGCTGAACTTCGTGAAGGCCCTCGACCAGGTCGGGATCGATCCCATCTTCTTCGGTGAAGCCACCTGGTACGGCGCGACCGTCTCCGATTGGAACAAGGACACCGGACTGCTCGACAACCTCAACGCGGGCATGACCTTCCAGATGCTCGAGAACGCGGACAAGGTGCCTGCAGTGAAGAAGTACGTGGATCTGGTTTCCGAGCAGGGTGGCAAGACTGCGCTTCTCGGTATGCAGGCGGCGTCGTCGTTCCTGCTGTGGGCGGCCGCCGCGGACGAGTGCGGCAGCGATCTGACGCGTCAGTGCATGGTCGACGAACTCTCGAACATTCACGAGTGGGACGGCGGCGGCTTGCATGCCGTCACCGATCCCGGCAAGAACATGCCGGCCACCTGCGGACTCATGACCTCGCTGAAGGGCAGTACCTACTCGCAGGCCTTCCCGTCCACCGCGGGCGAATTCAAGTGCGACCCCAAGTACCTCGTCGCGACCGACAAGAGCACCTGGGGAACCGAGCTCGGCGCTGACCGCGTTTCGACGAAGTACCAGAACGCCAACGTCATCAAGCCGCAGTCCTGATTCTTCCGACTCGGGCGGCGMGCGCCAACCGCCGCCCGAGTCCCTAACGAGGGTTCAGCCATGAACACTTTTGTCACTTTCACGATCCTGGGCCTGGTCCTGGGGTCGGTGTACGCGATCGCCGCCTCCGGGCTGGTACTCACGTACAACACGTCAGGCATCTTCAACTTCGCGCACGGTGCACAGGCAATGCTCGGTGCGTTCATCTACTGGCAGTTGCGCTACGGCTGGGAACTTCCCACGGTTGTCGCCTTGCTGATCTCGTTGGTCCTGGTCGGTCCGCTGATGGGTCTCGGCCTCTACGTCCTGATCATGAAGGGGCTACGCGATACCGCCGAGGTCACCAAAATCGTTGTGACGGTATCGATCCTGCTCGGAATGCTCTCGATCTCGCACTGGTTCTGGCATCCCGAGACCGCCCGAACGATGCAAATGTTCTTCGGTGACCAGTCCAAGATCACGGTGTTCGGCGCGAGCATCCGCTACCACGAGCTGATCTGCATCCTCGTTGCGATTGCTATCGCCGTCGGTCTGCGTATTCTTTTCACGCGCACCCGTGCCGGTGTGGCGATGCGCGGCGTCGTCGACGATCCGGAACTACTGCGCCTCAACGGCCACAATCCGGAGCGTCTCGCGGCACTGTCCTGGGCGATGGGTTCGACGCTTGCAGTCCTGGCCGGCATCCTGATCACCCCGATCAGTGGCGGCACACTCGAGGCGAACATGTTGACGCTCTTGGTGATCGACGCGTTTGCCGCGGCCATGTTCGGTCGGTTGCGCAGCATCCCACGCACGTTTGTCGGCGCCGTGGTTCTCGGGCTTGCCGGTACGTACGTATTGGCGTACTTCCCGACCAGTTGGAGTTGGACGTCGAATTTCCGTGTCTCCCTGCCGATGATCGCGCTGTTCGTCGTACTCATCGTCCTACCTCAGGACCGCCTGCGCGGTGCGGTCACTCGCACTCGCGAGCGGTACCACGTTCCGAGCGTGCGCAAGGCCGTCGTCTGGGGCGTGGCACTGATCGTCATCGTGTACCTGATCCGTCTGCTGATGGTGACGTCGGCGGTCACGACACTGACCATCGGAATGACTTTCGCGATCATCGCACTCTCGCTCACACTCCTCACCGGCTACGCGGGTGAGTTGAACTTGGCGCCGGTATCTTTCGGCGCTATCGCGACCATCGTGGCCTTCCACTTCGGGATCTCAGGTTCCGGGTTGGCTGCGCACCTCAACCTGTGGGGCATCGTCGTCGGAGTCCTCGTCACCGCAGTGATCGGTGGCCTCGTCGCCCTGCCGGCGCTGCGACTTCGAGGGCTGTATCTCGCGCTTGCGACCATGGCCTTCGGAGTGTTCCTCTCCAACATGGTCCTTCGCGACACCACCGAACACGAGATGTTCGGCATGAAGTATTCGCTGTTCAAAGACGGCAACATCGCCCTCCCGCCGCTGAAGATCGGCCCGCTCGATCTGAGCAACGAGACGGTGTTCCTGATGACCGTGACCGCCCTGTTCTCGGTACTCGGCGTCGGCGTCATCGCGTTGCGTAACAGCGGCTACGGGCGCCGACTCGCTGCGATGAAGGACAGCCCGGCCGGTTCGGCCATGCTCGGCCAGAGCCTGGTTCGGCTCAAGCTGAGCGTCTTCATGATCTCTTCGGGGATCGCCGGTCTCGGCGGCATTCTGATGTCGAGCGCGATGGGTTCGGTCTCGGGTGAGAGCTTTGCCATCATGGTCAGCCTCTCGCTGCTCATGCTGACCGTCGTCGCGGGCATCGGATACGTCACCGGCGCGCTGTTCGGTGGGCTCATGGCCGGAATCGGCTTTGCCGTCATCATGGTCTCGTTCACCAATCTGGCTTCGGCGCAACCGGAGTTGGAGGGAATGTGGCTGCTGCTGGGCAACATCGCGGCCGTCAGCCCGGCGCTGATCGGCATCGGTGTCGGCGCGAACCCCAGTGGCACCGTGCACAGCGTGATCGAGGGATACCGTCGACTCTCCGATGCCAGGCCGGTTCTGATCGGCGGCGCCGCAGTCGTTCTACTGACCTACGTCCTTGCTCTGACCGGCGTGCTCGGCAACTGGTGGTTCGCATCCATCACGATCGCGGTGGTGTTCATGCTGCCCGTGATCGGCGAGATGGTCATGCCCCGTGCGGTTCTCACTCCGGAAGAATTGGCCGCCAAGGCGACAGTCGTTCCCGAAGACGTCGGGATCGACGTCCCGTACAGCCCCGAGATCCGTGACGAGATCGACCGCGAACTGGGGATTCCTCAGTACCAGGGCGGCTCGCCGAAGGAGTTGACCGCCCATGTCTGACACACCTCTTCTCGAAACACGCGGTGTGAGTGTTCGTTTCGGTGGGCACGTCGCGGTCAAGGACGTTTCGCTCACCGTGCAACCCGGAACCGTGACGGGACTCATCGGACCGAATGGTGCGGGCAAGACGACGCTCTTCAACACCATCACCGGGCTGCAGAAACCCACGTCCGGTCAGGTGTTCCTCGGCGGCGTCGACGTGACGAAGCTACCGCCGCACAAGCGGGCAGGTCGCGGGCTCGCACGTACCTTCCAGCGGCTCGAACTGTTCGTCTCGCTGTCGGTGCGTGACAACCTGCGCGTCGCCGGAGACATCCACAAGGCGAACGGCCGGAACAAGATCGACGTGGACAGCGAGACGGATCGTCTGCTGGAGCTGACCGGGCTGACGGATGTCGCGGACAAGGACGTCGCGGACATCCCCACCGGACGCGCCCGCGTTGTCGAAGTTGCACGGGCGCTCATGACCGACCCGCGAGTGCTGCTGCTCGAYGAACCGGCCTCGGGCCAGACCGAGCAGGAAACCGAGGTCTTTGCCGAGATGCTCACCGAGCTGGCGGCGGGTGGACTCGGAATCTGTCTGGTGGAGCACGACATTCCGCTGGTGATGAAGGTGTGCTCGACCATTCACGTGCTCGACTACGGCGCAGTCCTCGCCTCGGGCGATCCGGAGAAGATCCGGACGGATCCGGAAGTGATCGCGGCCTACATCGGGACCGAGGAGGAGGCGGTATGACTTCAGCGAAAATTGGCGAGGCGAAAATCGACGAGGGCATACGCAGCCCCGACCGCTCCGAACCGTTGCTCGAACTGTCCGGTGTCCGTGCCGGTTACGGATCCATCGAGGTTCTGCACGGGGTGGATCTGGTACTCGAACCGGGCGCAGTGGTGGCGCTGCTCGGACCCAACGGCGGTGGCAAGACATCGACGCTCAAGATCTGCTCAGGCGTCCTGCCGGTCACCCGCGGCGAGTTCCGGCTCGCGGGCCAGGTCGTGAACGGCGTCGAGCCTTCGGAGTTGGCGAGGCTGGGCGTCTGCTCCATCCCCGAGGGGCGCGGGATCTTCGCAAACCTGACCGTGCGCGAAAATCTGTGGATCGCCACCGGAACGGGCGTCGGGTTGGCCGAACTCGAAGAGGTTGCGTACAGCAGGTTCCCGATCCTGGGGGAGCGGCGCGGGCAGTTGGCCGGATCGATGTCCGGCGGCGAGCAGCAGATGCTGGCGCTGTCACGGGCGCTCGGCACTCACCCGACGGTGCTCCTGCTCGACGAGCTGTCGATGGGTCTCGCACCTCGAATCGTCTCGCAGATGTACGACGTCGTCGGCTCGCTTGCAGCCGAAGGCATTTCCATTCTCGTCGCCGAGCAGTTCGCACGAGCGGTGCTGCCCATCGCGACCTCGGCCGCACTCATGTTGCAGGGACGCGTCGTGAAGACCGGCGATCCACACGACATCGAAAACGAACTTTCTACCAGTTATCTAGGAGGATGACGATGACTACTCTCGCCGAAGATCGCCGTGAGGAATTCAAGAAGAACATCGCAGAGTTGAAGCTGGACAAGAAGCAGGCAGGCGGCGACGCTGCGACGCGCATCGCCGGCCTGGTGCTCATGGTCGTCGGAGTCGTCGGCGCCTTCGTCGTCTACATCTCTTCGCTGACGCTCTCGGACCTGCGGGATCTGGTGTCGTACCAGATCCTCACCGTGGTTTTCCTCGCCCTGACAGTGGTCGGTGCCGCACTCTTCCTGGCCGCATCGGTGGCAAAGGTGCTGCGGCTGTGGTTGGTTCGCCAACTGCTCGAGGGTCAGGCCCAGACAGATCAGATCTCTCAGGCGCTGAGCACGCGCAACTGATCTCTGCGAAGAACCGACAGATGCCCGCCACGAAAGTCGTGGCGGGCATCTGTCACTGCTCGGCTACAGCTGTGTCTCGACTACGCGGACGGTGGCCGGGAATCGCGTCGGATCGGATGGTCCTCCGGGATCTGCACCATCACGATCGGTGTCCCGTCGGGGTCGGCGATCCACATCTCGTGCAGACCCCACGGTTCTTGCCTGGCCTCGCGGGCGATCTTGACTCCGGCGAGAACCAGTTCGGTCTGAGCGGCAGTGAGGTCACGGACCTGCAGCCAGATCGCGCCGCGAAAGCCACCTTCGCCGGTGCCGCCGTGCGCTGCGACTTCGATCAGCCCTTGGCCGGCGAAGAAGACTGTGCCGCCGGGATATTCACGAGCGATCGCCAGACCGAGGGTGTCTCGGTAGAAGCTCAGCGTTCGTTCGTACTCGCTCGGGCGCAATATCGTACGGCTACTCAGAATCTCCACGTCCGACCTCCCTCTCGCACCTACTGTCTCAGAAGTACCAGGGATATGGTGACCAATCGGGATCACGCTTTTCGAGGAACGAGTCGCGACCCTCGACGGCCTCGTCGGTCATGTACGCCAAACGTGTTGCCTCACCGGCGAACAGCTGCTGGCCGACCAACCCGTCGTCCTGCAGGTTGAACGCGTACTTGAGCATCCGCTGTGCCTGCGGCGACTTGCCGTTGATCTTGCCTGCCCAGTCGATCGCGACGTTTTCGAGTTCCGCGTGGTCGACAACCTTGTTGACCGCGCCCATCTGATGCATTTCCTCGGCGGTGTACGTCTCACCCAGGAAGAAGATCTCGCGAGCGAACTTCTGGCCCACCATCTTTGCCAGATAGGCGCTGCCGTAGCCGCCGTCGAAGCTTCCGACGTCGGCGTCGGTCTGCTTGAACCGTGCGTGCTCGCGGCTGGCGAGCGTCAGGTCGCACACCACGTGCAGGCTGTGACCGCCGCCCGCAGCCCAACCGTTGACCAGGCAGATCACGACCTTCGGCATGAAGCGGATCAGGCGCTGGACCTCGAGGATGTGAAGGCGTCCGGCGCGTGCTTTGTCGACGGTGTCCGCCGTTTCACCTTCGGCGTACTGGTAGCCGCTGCGGCCACGGATGCGCTGGTCTCCGCCCGAGCAGAACGCCCAGCCGCCGTCCTTCTCGCTCGGTCCGTTGCCGGTGAGCAGGACCGCTCCCACGTCGGAGGTCATACGGGCGTGATCGAGCGCGCGGTACAACTCGTCGACGGTGTGCGGGCGGAACGCATTACGTACTTCCGGTCGGTCGAAGGCGACGCGAACGGTGCCTTGACTGACGTGCCGGTGGTACGTGATGTCGGTGAGGTTCTCGAATCCGGGAACAGGGCGCCAGAGCTGCGGGTTGAAGGTCACCTCAGTCACGATAGAGGCACGCCTCGCGTGTCTAACGGATGCCTGAGGTAGAACACGTTCCCGGGCGCGCTAACGTGCAGGTCATGAGCGAACAAACCGCAGACGGCACGGAGATCGTCACAGACGGTGAGAAGCGGGGCGGATTTCCACGGTTCCGGCATACTCCCGCAGGTCCGGACTTCGGCCGCTTCGTCGAAGCGATGCGCAGGTTGCAGGACCTTGCCGTCTCGACCAATGTTCCCGACGACGTACTCGCAGACATCGCTACGCAGGCCGAGGAGCTTGCCGATCGGTTGACTCCGTACGAGGTGCCGGAGGGCAAGTCGCCCGCGGGCTCGAACATCCAACTGCCCGGACGCGGCAGCCTCCTCATGCTCCCGTGGATGGTCGAGAAGTTCGACACCGAAGGAGTCCGCAGTACCGGCGTCTTCCGCCGCTACCACCTGGGCGGCAACGGTGCCGCTCACGGCGGTGTCCTGCCCTTGCTGTTCGACGACGTCTTCGGGATGACGGTCCACGCGGGTGGCCGTCCGATTTCCCGGACCGGCTACCTCCACATCAACTACCGCGCGATCACTCCGCTCAACACGCAACTGGTGATCGAAGGAAAGGTGGATCGGGTCGAGGGTCGCAAGACCTTTGTCAGCGCACGTCTGACCGACCTCGACGGCAAGCTCCTCGCCGACGGTGAGGCGCTCATGATCGAACTGCTTCCAGGACAGCCCTGACATGTTCCCCTCGTTCGACGATCTGATCTCGGACGCCGTGGTGCTCGCGCTGCCGATGCGAGTTCGCTTTCGCGGCATCACGACTCGTGAGGCTCTGCTCGTTCGTGGCCCGGCCGGGTGGGGAGAATTCGCACCCTTCGTCGAGTACGACGACGACGAGGCGTCGCAGTGGCTGCTCGCCGGGATCGAGGCGGCGTGGCTGGGTCCGCCGCCTGCGCTTCGTCACGCCGTTCCCGTCAACGCCACCGTGCCGGCGATCGACGCCTCTGCCGTTCCGCAATTGTTGGAGCGCTTCCCCGGGGCCCGGACCGCCAAGGTCAAGGTCGCCGAGAAGGGGCAGTCGTTGGCGCAGGACGTCGCCCGGGTGAACGAGGTGCGTCGGCACATCCCGAACGTGCGCGTCGACGCCAACGGCGGTTGGAGTGTGGACGAGGCGATCACGGCTTTGCGAGCGATCACCGAAGACGGTGAACTCGAATACGCGGAGCAGCCGTGTGCAAGCGTCGAGGAACTGGTCAGCGTCCGCGCCGCGGGGACCGGTGTGCGGATCGCTGCCGACGAGAGCATTCGCCGTGCGGAGGACCCGTTGCGCGTCGTACGAGCCGGGGGAGCGGACGTAGCCGTCGTGAAGGTGCCCCCGCTGGGCGGAATGCGTGCTGTGGTGGCGCTGTCGGCGCAGCTGGCGGACTACGGGGTGCCGGTGGTGGTCTCGAGTGCGCTGGACACGGCTGTGGGGATGTCCGCGGGACTGGCGGCCGCGGCAGCCTTGCCCAGGCTTCCGTTTGCCTGCGGCCTCGGCACGGGCGGCCTGTTCGTCCGGGATGTCGCGGTCACCGGAGCAGCCGTCGACGGCGCTTTGTCCGTTGGTGCTGTCGAGCCTGATCCGGTTCTGCTCGAGACGCTGGCCGCGCCCGCGGGCCGGCGCGACTGGTGGTTGGAGAGGGCCAGGCGCTGCCATCGGATACTCGGCAGTAGAGACCTGCCGAATTTCGTATAGTCTCGGGCGCGACCTGATGAACATCAGTGAAGAATGAAGGGATCGAAAGTGGTTGCAGCTCTGAACGAAACCCTGCTCGAGGAATCACGGGTTCCCGCGGTCGTCGCGGACGTGCAGACCTTGATCGACGCAGAGGTTTCGGATAAGTCGGGGGCCTCAGGGCTGGCTCTCAAGGGTGGTTACGGCGCGGTCAAGAAGGTGAGCCCGTCCATCGTGCCGGACGCCGTCACCGCGCTTCTGCCGGCTTTCGTGGCAAAGCTCGAGCCGTACTGGCAGGAATTCTCGGCTTCCGGTGAAGGCAGCTTCGCCGATTTCATCAGCACCCGCGGTGACGCGGTTGCCGATTCCCTCCTCGAGGTGACGGACGAGCGTATCGAAGGTAGCGACAAGGCCGTCGTCAAGTCGATGTACTCGAAGCTGCGCGGTTCGGCCAAGAAGCATGTGACTGCAGCTCTGCCGCGTCTGGGCGATGTGATCCAGAAGCACGCTGCATAAGCGAACGTAGACAACGAGCGGCCCGGGAGTTTCTCCCGGGCCGCTCGTTTTTTGCATTCGTTTGTCAGTGAGCCGAATGTCCGTGGCGCCAGAAGCCGGTGAAGGTGATGTCGGTCTTGGCGAACTTTCGGTCGTTCACGAGATGTCGACGCAGCCCGGTGGTGAGTGCCTGTTCGCCGGCGACAAACGTGTAGGACGGCCCCTCGGGCAGTTCGGCGGCGCGGACGGTCTCGAGGGTCAGAACACCCGGCGTTGCGTGTTCGTCCTCGCGAACGAGCCAATGCACGTTGACGTTCGCCAACTCCGGAATGTCTTGCTTGTCTTCGATGTTCGGAATCTCGACGAAGACCTCGGCACGCAGGTCTGCCGGCGCGGTTTCCAGAATGCCGATGATCGCCGGAAGTGCGCTCTCGTCGCCGACGAGCAGTTGCCACTTGGCCTCGGGTGTGGGGTTGTAGATGCAGCCTTCGTCGAGGAGGGCGACATTGTCGCCGGTCGACGCGGTGTCCGCCCACGCGGATGCCGGGCCGATGTCGCCGTGATAAGCGAAGTCGATGTCGATTTCCGTGGTCTCGCCGAAGAGACCGGTTCCGGCAGCACGGTAGGCGCGAATCGTGTAGTTGCGCACGACCGGTCGCGTGTCCTTGGACATCAACAGGTACTGCGCGTACCAGAGATTGCTTGCCGCGCTCGGCAACCGGAGTTCGCTCTGGCCGACCTGCGGGATGAACATGCGGAACCACTGATCGGCACCCATCGGTGTGATGGTGGACAGCTCTTCGCCGGCAATGGTCACCCGGATGAAGCTCGGGCTGATTCGTTTGTTCGCCACGACCTGCGCCGACACGATGCTGCGTGAGGCCGGTTTCACGAACTTGGCGCGCTTGGCCATGACTGGTTGCTCCCTGATTATCTGTTACTCGAACCTAATCAGGTAACCCTAACCTGATTTAGGGTCGCTGTGGAGTGGTGGGTCTGTCCTTTTCGACGACTTCGGGAGGAAGACCCCACTGCGCTCGGCCAAGTCGGCTCATCGGTGCGATTGCCGCGAAGTCCGGTAACCCGTCGTCGGCGACAGCCTCGGGACGTACTGCGACCGCGACCACATTTCCCATCACGACAAATGAATTACCGACCTCGATGACCTGGTGAAGCGTGCATTCGATGGCGATCGGGGAGTCGGCGACCCGGACAGGGCGAACCCGCTCGCTCGGTTCGCTACGGATGTTCAACTCGAGAAATTCGTCGGCCTCGGCGTCGTAGAAGGCCGAACTGTTGTTCACCACGTCTGCGAGCGTGGCGGTCGCCAGGTTGATCACGAATTCGCCGGTCGCTTCGATGTTGCGCAGACTGTCCTTGCGTCCGACCGACGTGAACTGCACGATCGGCGGCGCCGAACTTGCCACGGTGAAAAAGCTGTACGGAGCCAGATTGCCGACGCCGTCCGCCGACAGGGTGGACACCCAGGCAATCGGCCGGGGGACCACCGAAGCGGTGAGTAACTGATAGAACCGGCGGGGTTCGAGCTCGGCTGGATCGAAGAGTGTGCGCACCCACACATAATGCCGCTGTCCCCGCCCCTGGGCATGCTTGCACCCGAACATCTGACACTCTTGAAGGCGTGAATCCGTCCACTGCACAAGCCACAGCCGTCGTCGACGAACTGGTTCGTGGTGGCGTGCGTGAAGTCGTGCTGTGTCCAGGCTCTCGCAACGCGCCCCTCGCATTTGCCCTCCAGGCCGCCGATCTCGACGGCCGGTTGCGTCTGCACATGCGGATCGACGAGCGGACAGCAGGCTTTCTGGCACTCGGACTGGCAATCGCAGGGAAACGACCGGTCCCCATCGTGATGACCTCCGGGACCGCCGTCGCAAACCTCGGACCTGCTGTCCTCGAGGCCAACTACGCGCGAGTGCCGCTGGTGGTCCTGAGCGCCAACCGGCCTTACGAGATGCTCGGCACCGGCGCCAACCAGACCGTCGAGCAGCTCGGGCTCTTCGGCAGTCAGGTTCGCGCAACCATCAGCCTGGGCTTGGCCGAGGACGATTCGACGCAGAACAGCCAGTGGCGCTCGGCGGTCTGCCGGGTCCTCGCCGCTGCCCGCGGAACCAGATCCGGAAACGCGGGTCCGGTGCATTTCGACATCCCGCTCCGAGAGCCGCTGGTGCCGGACGTGCACGTCCATGGCCCGGTTCCGGAGGGCCGTCCAGGCGGTGCAGCCTGGACCACCACCCAGAACGCGACGCTCGATGTTCCGGTCGATCTGGACCTCACCGCAGATACGGTGGTCATTTCCGGACACGGCAGCGCACTTCGGCCTGAGCTGGCCGGACTGCCGACGGTGGCCGAGCCGACGGCTCCGATGCACGGGATCGCACTGCATCCACTCGCGCTCTCGCAACTCAAGCCCAAGCAGGCGATCATCACCGGCCGCCCGACGTTGCATCGTCAGGTCTCGAAGGTGTTGGCCGACCCGAGCGTCGACGTCTACGCGCTGACCACCGGGCCGCGCTGGCCCGACGTATCCGGCAACGTGCTCGCCACGGGAACCAGGGCAGTGGTCACCGGGACGCCCGATCCCGCCTGGATTGCTCGATGCGCCGCGCTGACCGAACACGCCGAAACTGCCGTCCGCAAGCAACTCGACGCCCACCCCAAAGCGACTGGCCTGCACGTGGCAGCTGCCGTGATGGATGCACTCGCGGACGGCGACCAGCTTCTGCTCGGCGCGTCCAACCCCGTTCGCGACGCGGCCCTCGTGAGCTATCCCAAGCCCGCCGTGCGGGTGCTGTCCAATCGCGGGGTCGCAGGTATCGACGGCACCGTCTCGGCGGCGGTCGGTGCCGCACTGGCATACGAGGGCGGCCGGACCGTCGCTCTCATGGGCGACCTGACCTTCCTGCACGACGCGTCCGGGCTGCTGATCGGGACCGGTGAGCCGAGGCCGAGCGACCTCACCATCGTCGTGGCCAACGACGACGGCGGCGGCATCTTCGAGCTCCTCGAACAAGGCGACCCGCAGTACGCCGGCGTCTTCGAGCGAGTGTTCGGAACACCGCACGGCATGGACCTCGCTGCGCTGTGCGCGGCCTACCGCGTGCCGCACGCAGCCGTCACCGTCGACGCCCTGGCAACGACGCTGGCGCAACCCGCAAACGGCATTCGTGTGCTCGAAGTCGCGACAGATCGCAGTGGACTGCGCGAACTCCACGCTTCCGTGCGAGCACAGCTGTGACGCAAACGGTTCTGCGGCGCTTCCGCATCGGCGTACTCGTGGTTGCGGTCGGCATTTCGGTGCTCGCGGTGATCCTGGTTCTCGGTGCCTGGCGCAACGATCGGACCATCGAATCGAACATGGGGACCGCAACCGCCGAGGTGCTCTCGGCAGGCTCGCTACGTTCGGCGATCAGCTTCGTGACACCGGACGGCGCGAATCACAACCCTGAACTCGGCGTGCTCTACCCCACCAATCTGACTGTGGGACAACGCATCGAGGTGGAGTACTCCAAAGCCGACCCTGATTTGGTCCGGGTAGCGGGACGCAACGCGACGGTGGCGCTGATCCCGGCGGGATCGGTGATCGTCGTGACGTGGCTCCTGGCTGGACCGTCGATCTGGTACCTGCGCAAGCGGGAAGCGGGAGCTCCGGGATCGGCACCGGTCGCTTCGAGTTAGTTCGCGCTTCGCCGGAACTTCACACGAACATGACGTGGACTTTTCCTGGCCCTGTCACCGTTCTCGGTGTGAGAGTAGCCATCGTTGCGGAGTCATTCCTGCCCAACATGAACGGCGTCACCAACTCGGTACTACGCGTGCTCGAACACCTCGATCGCACTGGCCACGACGCCATGGTCATTGCGCCGGACACTGTCGGATCCGACACCTCTGCCGCCACCGAACACGAAGGTGTTCAGGTGGTTCGGGTGCCCGCCGTYATGGTGCCCAAAGTCAGTTCACTCCCCGTCGGCCTGCCACAACCGCGTCTGACGACGGCCGTGCGGACCTTCGCGCCCGACGTCGTCCATCTGGCGTCGCCGTTCCTGCTCGGCGCCGGGGGAGTGGCCGTCGCCAAGCGGCTCGCGATACCCACCGTCGCGGTTTACCAGACCGACGTCGCCGGATTTGCCGAAAGCTACGGTCTCGGCGTCACCAGTCGCGCCGCGTGGGCGTGGACCCGTCGAATCCACAAGAGCTGCAACAGGACCCTTGCACCCTCCACGTCGGCAGTCGACGCCCTCGAAGAGCACGGCATTCCGCGCGTGCACCGATGGGCCCGCGGCGTCGACGCACAACGGTTCGCGCCTTCGCGTCGTAGTTCGGCGTTGCGGCAGTCCTGGATCGGCGACAGCGACCAGTTGGTGGTCGGCTTCGTCGGTCGCCTCGCGCCCGAAAAGCACGTCGAGCGACTGGCCGTGCTGGCGGCCGATCCCAGCGTGCAGATCGTGATCGTCGGAGACGGCCCGGATCGCGAGAACCTACGACGACTGATGCCGGATGCGATCTTCACCGGACAACTCGGCGGTACCGCGCTGGCCGACGCCTATGCGAGCCTGGACGTATTCGTTCACCCCGGCGAGCACGAGACCTTCTGCCAGGCGGTTCAGGAAGCCCTCGCGAGCGGTGTACCTGTCGTCGGACCGGACGCCGGTGGACCACGTGACCTGATCTCGCATTGCCGCAACGGCTACCTCCTGCCGACGGACAGGTTCACCGAACTCCTGCCAAGCGCCGTCGACGCACTTCGTCAGCGTGATCTGCGGGTGCAGTTCGGCTCCGCGGCGAGGCGCTCGGTGCTGCACCGGACCTGGCCGGCAATCTGCGAAGAGTTGCTCCGTCACTACGAGGACGTGCAGGGCCTCGGGCGGCGAACGGGTGCCAGAGCAGCCTGAACGCCTTCGCTGCCCGAGGGTTGGTAGCGTTTCGGGTGTGGCCACTACACACGGAACCCGAGCAACTCTCGAGAAGCAACCGCACGAAGTCGCGTCGATGTTCGACGACGTCGCGGAGCGATACGACCTCACCAACACCGTGCTGTCCTTCGGCCAGGACAAGGGTTGGCGCAAGGCCACCCGCGAAGCCCTCGACCTCAAGCCGGGCGAGAAGGTACTCGACCTCGCCGCCGGAACCGGAGTCTCGACCGTCGAACTGGGGCGCTCCGGTGCCTGGTGCGTCGCCACCGATTTCTCCAAGGGAATGCTCAAGGCCGGAATCTCGCGCAAAGTTCCGATGGTCGCAGGTGACGCGATGTACCTGCCCTATGCCGACAACGTGTTCGATGCCGCGACGATTTCCTTCGGGCTGCGCAACGTCTCCGACTTCGAAGCCGGACTGCGCGAGATCGCCCGCGTCACCAAGCCGGGCGGACGTCTCGTCGTCAGCGAGTTCTCGACGCCCGTCTTCGGGCCCTTCCGCACGGTCTACATGGAGTACCTCATGAAGGCGCTCCCGCAGGTCGCACGCACCGTCAGCAGCAACCCCGACGCCTACGTCTACCTCGCCGAATCGATCCGCGCCTGGCCGACCCAGGAAGAGTTGGCACGCAAGATCGAGGCTGCCGGGTGGAAGAACGTCAAGTGGCGCAACCTCACCGGCGGCATCGTGGCGCTGCATTACGCCACTGCCTGAACTGCTGTGCGCCTTTATCAACCCCCGGCGGTTAATAAAGGCGCACAGCACTTGCTCAGCCGAACAGCGGTCGGGAGTCGATCTTTCTCGACGCGGCCCCCGACGCACGCCATGCCTTCGCCGTCAGATCGGCGTCGGCGTCGGTGACGAGGTTCCCCATCACCCGAACGGCGACCGTCATCAGTGCCCGTGAGCGCATCGCAATCGGGCCCGAGGCGGGCAGGAATTGCGGAACCGTCAGCAGGCCTGCGAGCCGGCGCGCGACCGAGAACGCCTGCCCGTAATGCTCCCGAAGCACGGTCGGCCACAGCTCCGTGAGGTCGTCGGCGCCGAGCTGTTCGACCACCAGACGTCCGCCTTCGAGGCCGTAGTCGATGCCCTCACCGTTGAGCGGGTTCACACACGCTGCGGCGTCGCCGATCACGGCCCAGTTGCGTCCGGCGATGTTGGAGACGGCGCCGCCCATGGGTAGCAAAGCCGAAGCGACGGAATGAATTTCGCTGCTCCACTGCCACTCGGTTCGGCGCTGGTCGGTGTACAAGTCGAGCAAGGGACGCAGAGCACCCGGCGCCGGGCGCTTGGACGTCGCCAGTGTCCCGACGCCGATGTTCACCTCGCCGGTGCCGAGCGGGAAGATCCAGCCGTACCCCGCCTGCAACGTGCCCTCGGCGTCCCGCAGTTCCAGATGCGAGGTGATCCACGGGTCGGCGCTGCGCGGCGTCGCGACGTAAGCGCGTGCCGCGACGCCGTACGCGGTGTCCCGGTGCCACTGCCGTCCCAGCTTCTTGCCGAGCGTCGAGCGAACGCCGTCGGCGATGATCAGCGTCCGGCAACGAAGAGTGCTGCGTCCCGAGGGGCCGGCGAGTACGACGGCGGCTACTCGATCACCGTCGAGTTCGACGTCGACGGCCTTGGTGCCCTCGACCATGACCGCGCCGGATTCGACGGCGCACCGGCGAATGGCGTCGTCGAGTTCGGTCCGGGGGATCGCACTGCCGATCGGCGGGAACGACGTCCCCGGCCACTCGAGTTCGAGTTCTTGTCCGAAGCCGGACAACCGCAGGCCCTTGTTCGTCGTATGTGACCGAACCCACTCGCCGAGGCCGAGGAGATCCAGTTCGGCCACGGCGCGCGGAGTGAGTCCATCACCACAGGTCTTGTCTCGCGGGAACACGGCAGCGTCCACCAGCACGACGTCTCGGCCGCTGCGGGCGGCCCAAGCCGCGGCCGAAGAACCCGCGGGACCTGCGCCGATGACCACAATGTCGGTTTCGGTCGGAAGCGAATCGACGACGGGGGACTGCTCTTCTACGGACACACTCACATCTTCCCAGGCTCGCGATCGCCACCGTGGCGAGGCCGTCCCGAGTGCGAACCGCTAGGTTCACTACCGTGGGAACCGAGCCGTCACTGACGACAGGAATGGGTACTGACATCGTGAGCACCGAAAAGACTGCTGCCGACRCAACCGCATCGAGCACCGTCGTTGCAGRCATCGACCTGGGCGACGAACAGCTCGCCGCAGTAGTGCGTGGTGGACTCTCCGATGTCGAGGAGTTGTTGGTCAGCGAGCTGTCCGACGGCGAAGACTTCCTCACCGAGGCCGCGCTGCATCTCGCGCGAGCCGGTGGAAAGCGCTTCCGTCCGTTGTTCACAATCCTGACCGCGCAACTCGGACCGGTGCCGAACGATCCGTCGATCATCACCGCAGCGACTGTCACCGAACTCGTTCACCTGGCGACGCTCTATCACGACGACGTCATGGACGAGGCCTCCATGCGGCGCGGAGCACCCAGCGCCAACGCCCGCTGGGGAAACAGCGTGGCGATCCTGGCCGGCGACTATCTGTTCGCGCACGCATCACGCCTGGTATCGACGCTCGGACCCGAAGCCGTTCGGATCATCGCCGAAACCTTCGCCGAGCTGGTCACCGGCCAGATGCGCGAGACGATCGGCGTCAAGAAGGAACAGGATCCGGTCGAGCATTACCTCAAGGTCGTGTGGGAGAAGACCGGTTCGCTCATCGCTGCATCCGGACGATTCGGCGGCACCTTCTCCGGCGCCGACGCAGCTCACATCGAGCGCCTCGAGCGCCTGGGTGACGCCGTCGGCACCGCATTCCAGATCTCCGACGACATCATCGACATCTCCTCCGTATCGGCGCAGTCCGGCAAGACTCCGGGCACCGACCTGCGCGAGGGTGTCCACACCCTGCCCGTCCTGTACGCGTTCCGCGAAGAAGGAGCCGACGCAGATCGCCTGCGGGAGCTGCTCGCGGGCCCGGTCACCGAAGACGCTTTGGTAGAAGAAGCTCTCGAACTGCTCGAGCGTTCGCCGGGCATGGTCAAGGCGAAGGCAAAGCTGGGCGAGTACGCAGTCTCGGCAAAGGCCCAGTTGGCCGAGCTCCCGCAGGGACCGGCGAACGAAGCGCTCGTGCGCCTCGTGGACTACACGATCGAACGAGTCGGCTGACGCACCTGGGGTGAAACCCTGACGACCCTGGGTGGGAACCCTGATGACCCTGTCCTTCGTTGACTGAACAGAACCGGTGCATACGCCGGGAGTTCGGGTGAGCCTTCGGCTCCAGCGAGGCAAGAGGTGAGCAGTTTGCACGGCTACGCGAACGGTGCGAAGACATTCGGGTTGTTGGTGGGGATGTCGGCGCTGATCGTCTTCATCGGCTCGCTGTTCAACAGCCCGTTCCTTCTGTGGGGGTCCGTTCTGTTTGCCGTCGGCATGAATGCCTACGTCTACTTCAACAGCGACAAGCTGGCGCTTCGATCGATGCGCGCCCAGCCCATCACCGAGGTCGAGGCACCGGCGATCTACCGGATCGTGCGCGAACTCGCCACGACGGCGCACCAACCGATGCCCAGGCTGTACATCAGCCCCACGAACGCCCCGAACGCGTTTGCCACCGGTCGTAGCCCTCGTCACGCCGCGGTGTGCGTGACCAGCGGCATCATGCAGATCCTGAACGAACGCGAACTGCGCGCCGTACTCGGGCACGAACTCTCCCACGTCTACAACCGGGACATTTTGATCTCGTCCGTGGCCGGCGCGATGGCCAGCGTCATCTCGGGCCTGGCCAACTTCGCGATGTACGCGAGCATCTTCGGTGGCCGAGGGAACGGGCAGGGAAGTAATCCGATCGCCTTGCTGCTCGTCTCCCTACTGGGACCGATCGCGGCAACCGTGGTCAAGCTGGCCGTTTCGCGCTCTCGCGAGTATCAGGCTGATCAATCGGGAGCCGAGCTCACCGGTGACCCATTGGCGTTGGCGTCGGCGCTGCGCAAGCTCGAGTCGGGCGTGGCAGCCGCGCCGTTGCCGCCTGAGCCCAAGCTCGCGGCGCAGTCCCACCTGATGATTGCCAACCCCTTCAGAGCGGGGGACAAGGTGAGCAAGCTGTTCTCGACGCATCCGCCCATGGCGGACCGGATCGAGCGTTTGGAGAAGATGGCCGGGATGTAGGGCCTTCGGCCCCTGTGCGCGGTTAGGTAGTCCTAGGACTCCTTAACCGCGCACAGGGGCGCAGCCCCTACTACCGGTAGTTCACGAACTGCAGGGCGATCCCGAAGTCCTCACCCTTGAGCAGGGAGATGACACCCTGGAGGTCGTCGCGCTTCTTACTGCTCACACGAAGTTCCTCACCCTGGATCTGCGCCTTGACGCCCTTGGGGCCCTCGTCGCGAATCTTCTTGGTGATCTTCTTCGCGTTCTCGCTGCTGATGCCCTGGACCAAGGTTCCGGACAGCTTGTAGATCTTTCCGGACTGCGCCGGCTCGCCGGCATCGAATGCCTTCAGCGAGATGTCACGACGGATCAACTTCTCCTTGAACACGTCGAGGGCGGCAAGCAGTCGCTCCTCGGTGTCGGCGTTCAACGTGATCGTCTCTTCACCAGACCACTCGATCGACGCTCCCGTGTTTCGGAAGTCGAAACGTGTGGTCAACTCCTTGGCAGCCTGATGCAGGGCGTTGTCCACCTCTTGACGGTCAACCTTGCTCACCACGTCGAAGGACGAATCAGCCACTTCACACTCCCGCTTTCCGGTAGTTCACGAACATCGAGTTCTGCCCACCTTCCATACCGGTGGACACCTCGACGTTATCGGGTCGGCACCGCCCGTTACCACCCGGTTTGCAAAATGGGGGTGTGTTCGTTGTATTCTTCTCACCGCACCGAGGAAGCCGTTTTCGGCCGCCGCACGTCGCGATATACTTGCGAATGCGCCGGATCGAAGCCTGGTGCAAGCACGGCAGATTGCCCGAGCGGCCAATGGGAGCGGACTGTAAATCCGTCGGCTTATGCCTACGTAGGTTCGAATCCTACATCTGCCACACCAAGTCAGCCCCGATTCTCTTTACGAGAGTCGGGGCTGACTTTTTTTGTGCTTGTTCCGAGGTCGGGTGCGCGTTGGTGACGCCGGCGTCGGCTGCGGCTCAGGGGCCTCGGGAGTGCTTCTGGGGATGGCTTCGGGGGAGTGCGGGGTCAAGTTGGTTCCCGCAAAGCCCTCGCCAGCGGCCCCGATCGGTGCAACAATGGGCTCCGGCACCATTTTTGCCCCGATGACCAGCGGATTTGGTGCTGGCGCTCGTTCGTGTGTAATCTTTCGGAGGCTTCAAGAGAGCGGCAACGCACTCCTGAGCCACGCCCCCTTAGCTCAGTCGGTAGAGCGTTTCCATGGTAAGGAAAAGGTCAACGGTTCGATTCCGTTAGGGGGCTCGCTGGATTGTGGTGCCGTGCTTTCCGCGCGACACTCGACACCGAGGCGGTGTAGCTCAGTTGGTAGAGCAAACGACTCATAATCGTTGCGTCGCCGGTTCAAGTCCGGTCACCGCTACACAATATGCATGATCCACCCTGATTGCTCGTAATCAGATACACCCGAAAGAAGGCATCCCGTGGCCTCCTCGACCGACGTTCGGCCCAAGATCACCTTGGCCTGCGAGGTATGCAAGCACCGCAACTACATCACCAAGAAGAATCGGCGCAACGACCCCGATCGCCTGGAGCTCAAGAAGTTCTGCCCCAACTGCGGAACCCACCAGTCGCATCGCGAGTCGAAGTAGTAAGTCCTTAACAGGACGACGATTTTCGCGGAAGACCCTCTCGGGGCCTGCGTCTTCGGGTCCTAGCTAGAAGAGAGTCTCACCGCGTGACAGATTTGCAAGAGAACCAGGCAGCGGCCGAGGTCCCTACGGACCCGGCCGCTCATGCCGTCCAGATGGTCGGTCACCACTATCGTGTCGAAGACTTCTACGAGGTCGGACGCGAGAAGGTGCGCGAGTTCGCTCGCGCCGTCCAGGACGCGCATCCTGCGCACTACGACGAATCGGCAGCCAAAGGTCTCGGATACGACGGCCTGATTGCTCCCATTACGTTCGTCGCCATCGTGGGTGCCATTGCTCAGCGACGTCTGTTCGAAGAGATCGTCACAGGCTACGACTTGAGTCAGATTCTTCAGACCGATCAGCGACTGGTGCTGCACAAGCCCATGCAGGTCGGTGACCGACTCTTCTGCGATGTTTTCCTGGATTCGTTCAGGCAGGCCGCAGGTAGCGACATCATCGTGACCAAGAACATCATCACCGATCAGAACGACGAAGCAGTTGTCACCACGTGGACAACGCTTGTTGCTCGAACGGGTGGGGAAGTGGACGAGAACATCGCCCACGCAGTCAAGGACGTGATGATGCATGTCGCTTCGTAAATTTTCCGACGTGAGTGTCGGCGAACTTCTCCCCGAGAAGTCCGTCACCCTGACGCGTGGAAACCTCGCCAACTACGCGGGTGTTTCGGGAGATCCCAATCCGATTCACTTCAGTGACGAGGTCGCACGACTTGCCGGCTTGCCGGACGTCGTCGCGCACGGCATGCTCTCCATGGGCATCGGTGCCGGCTACGTCACCGAATGGCTGGGGGATCCGGGCGCAGTGACCGAGTACAACGTACGGTTCACGAGCCCGGTGATCGTGGCAGCCGACAAGGCTGCCGAGATCGAGTTCACCGCCAAGGTGAAGTCGATCGACGAAGAAAGCAAGACCGCAGTACTGGCAATCGTGGCCAAGTCCGAAGGTAAGAAGATCTTCGGTCGTGCCACCGCCACGGTCCGTCTAGCCTGATCGCAGGGCGGATTGTGTTTGTTCCGGGGCTTTGAAGTACACTGAGATTTCTGGGATTCCTCAGCGCTGCGCGCTGCCCTGAATGTTGCAAGACATTCACCTCGGGTAGCGCGTATGTTGTGTGATCGCAGAACGGTTGATTCAGGCAGGGTCCACCTGTCGATGTCAACCAAAGGGGCGTAGCTCAACTGGCAGAGCAGCGGTCTCCAAAACCGCAGGTTGCAGGTTCAAGTCCTGTCGCCCCTGCCCCCGGATGCCAGCGACTGAGAGGAACGACGTGAGCGAGGAGCGCGCCAAGCGCGACGCCGACACTTCGGATGCGGAGACTTCAACGTCTGCCGATTCGACCGGTGTCGACGACACTGCAGCTGACGCGACTACGCGTTCCGATCTGTCGTTGGACAAGGACGGTGCCGAGAAGGCTCCCTCCGCATCCAGTGGGGTTTCCAACAAGCCGACCGGCAAGCGCGCTGCACGCGGCGCCTCGGTCAGCGCGTCCACCGTGAAGACTCCGGCCCGGACGGCATCCCGGACATCTTCGGCCAAGCCGACTGCAACGAACCCCGGCAAGAAGCCCAAGGCGAAGAAGGACAACATCTTCAAGCGCCTGCGCAAATTCTTCCGCGAGGTCATCGCAGAACTCCGTAAGGTCATCTGGCCGAACCGCAAGCAGATGATCACCTACACCAGCGTCGTGCTGACGTTCGTGGTCTTCATGGTCGCTTTCATCAGCGGCGTCGATATCGCTGTGATCAAGGGTGTCACCTGGCTGTTCGGCTGATCGCCGTAGCAGTCGGGCGTCTTTGCCTGCGAGCGCGACAAGACCCGACCCGGGTCCGAGTAACGAGAGGAAGCGAGTGCCCCAGTGAGCACCCCCGAGAACGACACGAATGAGGCTTTGGCCGAAGAGCGTGTTTCTGCCGAGGCGGCAGCCGAAGTAGACGTCGTGGTTGCCGAAGGCACCGATGCAGACGTTGCCGAAGGCACTGATGCAGACGCTGCAGCGACCGAGGACGTCATCTCCGACGATGCCGAGAACTCCGACGAGGCCGCTCCCGCCGCCGAGCTCGAGGTCGAGGATCCCGTTGCCGAACTCAAGGCTGCGCTGCGTCGCGCCCCGGGTGACTGGTACGTCATCCACTCGTACGCCGGTTACGAGAACAAGGTCAAGACCAACCTCGAGACTCGCGTTCAGAACCTCGACGTCGGTGACTACATCTTCCAGGTGGAAGTTCCCACCGAAGAGGTCACCGAGATCAAGAACGGCCAGCGCAAGCAGGTCAATCGCAAGGTTCTGCCCGGATACATCCTCGTTCGCATGGAGCTCAACGACGAGTCGTGGGGCGCAGTGCGCAACACGCCTGGCGTCACCGGTTTTGTCGGTGCCACGTCGCGTCCCTCGCCGCTGACCCTCAACGAGGTCGTCAAGTTCCTGCTCCCGCAGCAGGAGCAGAAGAAGCAGCAGGCTGCAGCGGCCGCCGTCGCAGCAGGCGAGGCACCGTCCGAGTCCTTCGGCAAGCCCCTCATCGAGGTCGACTTCGAGGTCGGCGAGTCGGTCACCGTCATGGACGGCCCGTTCGCAACCCTTCCGGCCAGCATCAGCGAGGTCAACGGCGAGCAGCAGAAGCTCAAGGTTCTCGTGTCGATCTTCGGTCGTGAAACCCCGGTTGAGCTCAACTTCAACCAGGTCGCGAAGATCTGACCACCCCAAAACTTGCAATTTGTTCGACGCAAGACACACACCCAAGCTAGAAACTAGGAACTAGAGATGCCCCCAAAGAAGAAGAAGCTCGCCGGGCTCATCAAGCTGCAGATCCAGGCAGGTCAGGCTAACCCTGCACCTCCCGTGGGTCCCGCGCTCGGTCAGCACGGCGTGAACATCATGGAGTTCTGCAAGGCCTACAACGCGGCGACTGAGTCCCAGCGCGGCAACGTTGTGCCGGTCGAGATCTCGGTCTACGAAGACCGGACCTTCGATTTCAAGCTGAAGACCCCTCCCGCCGCCAAGCTGCTCCTCAAGGCAGCCGGCGTCGCCAAGGGCTCCGGCGAACCGCACAAGACCAAGGTTGCCTCGGTGACCATGGATCAGGTGCGCGAAATCGCGAAGACCAAGGCTGAAGACCTCAATGCCAATGACATCGAGCAGGCCGCGAAGATCATCGCCGGCACCGCTCGTTCCATGGGCATCACGGTCCAGGGCTAATAGTCCGCTCCACAGCACTACGTGGGAGGGCCGGCCAGGCCCCGACCACAACTGAACCATTCACCACTGCACAGGTAATTCGCTGCAGTGATAAGTAAGGACAGAACAAATGGCAAAGCGCAGCAAGGCGTACCTCGCCGCCGCTGAGAAGATCGACGCAGACAAGCTCTACAGCCCGCTTCAGGCTGCAAAGCTCGCCAAGGAGACGTCGTCCACCAAGATGGATGCAACCGTTGAGGTTGCAGTTCGTCTGGGCGTCGACCCCCGTAAGGCTGACCAGATGGTCCGCGGAACGGTCAACCTGCCCCACGGCACCGGTAAGACCGCTCGCGTCATCGTGTTCGCTGTTGGCGAGAAGGCAGCAGAAGCCGAGGCTGCAGGCGCTGACGTAGTCGGTGCAGAAGACCTGATCGAGCGCATCCAGGGTGGATGGGTCGATTTCGACGCCGCAATCGCGACTCCTGATCAGATGGCCAAGGTCGGCCGCATCGCCCGTGTCCTCGGACCGCGTGGCCTGATGCCGAACCCGAAGACGGGCACCGTCACGGCGGATGTCACCAAGGCTGTCAACGACATCAAGGGCGGAAAGATCAACTTCCGCGTCGACAAGCAGGCCAACCTGCACTTCGTCATCGGCAAGGCATCGTTCGATCACTCCCTGCCGGCCTTCTTGTCTGTTTCGGGAGAGGGTGATCCCTGCCGGTGGTATCGGTCCAACGGTGGTATCGGTCCAACGGTGGTATCGATCTAACGGTGGCATCATCGGGGTATGCACGAAGCGTTCCAGTTCCTCGGAAACTTTTGGTGGCTGATCTTCGTTTTCGGCGGCACCATCGGTGGGGCGCTGAAAGGTGTCGCGGTTGCCAACGAAAGGCGGATCGAGCGCCGGCAAGAGCGCTTCCGGCTCAAGCAGGAGACCAAGGTCGCCATCGCGCAGGCCAACGCACAACATCACGCCGACGAAGAAACACAACGCCGAGAGCTGGCCAAGGCCATCGAGCAGCACGATGCGGTCGACGCCCGATGGTTCTCGTACGAGCTCGATCCGGTCACACTGCTCGACACTCCGATGATGACGGACATGCGTGAGCCTTTGACGGCCGATTTTCATCGAGCCAAATATCGTGCCGATCTGCTCCGTCCAGGCAATCCGGAGACGATGATCGGTAACCAGCAGGCGCAAACCGAGTACCGCGAGGCGGTGCACACTTACTCGATCGCCTTCGAGATCGCGGAAGCGGAGGCGAAGCGTCGCCGACGGAGCGGATTCACCCTCGACGAACAAGAGCGCCTGGTAAGGGCGCAACGTCTGCTGCGCCTGGCCATGGACGATGGCGCGACGCCACAGGAACGTCAGAGTGCGTATCGGAAGGCTCACAAGGAACTCGACGGGCTGCTGGTGCTGCCGGACCGAGCTCGGGCAGAGATCGAACACAAGATCGCCAGGGCCATCGGTGCTTGAAGAAACCGGGTGCTTGAAGAAACCGGGTGCTTGAAGAAACCAGCTGCGTGACGAGGCCGATTTGGTTATGCAGCGAGTAGTCAGGTAGTCTTCGACGCGGAGTTCAGTGCTGGATATGAACTTCACCCCAAAATCATGTTCTACCCAAGACCGTTGGTGATTGCACTCAGTAATGAGTGTGGTTGAAAGTCCGGGAGTGCCCGGCGGCCCACGTAGGTGAACGAGGTAGGGGGATAGCTTGATGTAGTGGTTCTACAGTTTGCCTGGTTATGCACTGCTTTGCGTTGCATCGTTACGCTGATTCGTAAGCCTCTTCTTCATGTTTCCTCTGTACGCCCCGTGCGCTTGCGCCGGGGCGTTTTGCATGTCGCGGACTGTGTCTTCTCGGGTTCACCCCGATGAGGTGCAGCGGTTCCTGAGTGGGACAACGACTGTCACGAGAGGAGGCGAAGTATGGCAAAGCCTGAGAAGGTTTCCGCAGTTGCGGAAATCACCGAGCAGTTCAAGGGTTCGACCGCCGCTGTGGTCACGGAATACCGTGGCCTTTCGGTTGGCAACATCACGACACTGCGACGCGCTCTCGGAGAAGGTGCCACCTACTCCGTCGCCAAGAACACCCTGGTCAAGCGTGCCGCCGCAGAGGCTGGCATCGAGGGCCTTGATGACCTGTTCGTTGGTCCGACCGCCATTGCATTCATCAAGGGCGAACCGGTCGACGCTGCGAAGGCTCTGAAGAACTTCGCTAAGGACAACAAGGCGCTCATCATCAAGGGCGGCTACATGGACGGCGCTGCGCTGTCCGTGGAAGAGGTCAACAAGATCGCGGATCTCGAATCCCGCGAAATCCTGTTGGCAAAGCTTGCCGGCGCGATGAAGGGCAACTTGGCAAAGGCCGCAGGCCTGTTCAATGCTCCCGCTTCGCAGATGGCCCGTTTGGCCGCTGCCCTGCAGGAGAAGAAGGCCGCAGAAGGCGGAGCCGCAGAGGCCCCCGCAGAGGCTGCCACCGAGGCTCCGGCCGAGGCCGAAGCCGAAAGCTGATCCGCACCCGCGCATCACTGCTATAACCCCGCCCGGTCGCGGATCAGCGACATGGGACTTACAGGAAGGACCGCCACAATGGCGAAGCTCAGCACCGAAGAGTTGTTGGACCAGTTCAAGGAGCTCACCCTCCTCGAGCTCTCGGAGTTCGTTAAGGCATTCGAGGAGACCTTCGAGGTCACCGCTGCTGCTCCCGTCGCCGTCGCCGCTGCAGGCGCACCGGCTGCCGGCGCAGAAGCTGCTGAAGAGCAGGACGAGTTCGACGTCGTCCTCGAGTCGGCTGGCGACAAGAAGATCCAGGTCATCAAGGTCGTCCGTGAGGTCGTTTCCGGCCTCGGCCTGAAGGAAGCCAAGGACCTCGTCGAGAGCGCTCCGAAGGCCATCCTCGAGAAGGTTGCCAAGGACGCCGCAGAGGCTGCCAAGGAAAAGCTCGAAGCTGCCGGCGCAAAGATCGTCATCAAGTAAGACGGTTTTCCCGCTGCTCTTCGCGAGTAGTAACGAAGAGGGCCACTCCCCACGGGGAGTGGCCCTCTTTTTTTGAACTTTTTTCGCGGGTGATATGTCGGAATCCATGCAGGTGGGAGGGGTGCCCGAACTAGGCTGTGACCTGAATTATGCTTCTTCCCTACTCGTTAGTAGTATTCGCAGTCACGGGTACCACTCCCATGCGATAGAGTGACCCAACCCACACGGGTGCATGCATGCAACGGACGTCGCGGAGGTAATGGTGGGAGTCGAGGTAGCGGTACAAGGACTGACAAAGTCTTTCGGGTCGCAGAGGATTTGGCAGGACGTGTCGTTGACACTTCCCGCGGGTGAGGTCAGCGCACTGCTCGGGCCTTCGGGTACCGGTAAGTCGGTGTTCCTGAAGTCCCTGATCGGACTGCTCCGCCCTGAACAAGGCTCCATTGTCATCGACGGCACGGACATCCTGCAGTGCTCCTCCAAGGAGCTCTACGAGATCCGCAAGCTGTTCGGCGTTCTGTTCCAGGACGGCGCACTGTTCGGCTCGATGAACTTGTACGACAACATCGCATTCCCGCTTCGTGAGCACACCAAGAAGTCGGAATCCGATATCCGCAAGATCGTGATGGAGAAGCTCGATCTCACGGGTCTGGTCGGCGCCGAGGACAAGCTTCCCGGTGAGATCTCCGGCGGTATGCGCAAGCGTGCCGGTCTTGCGCGTGCACTCGTTCTCGATCCCGAGATCATCCTCGTCGACGAGCCTGACTCCGGTCTGGATCCGGTGCGTACGACGTACATCAGCCAGACGCTGATCGACATCAACGCCCAGTCGGACGCGACGATTCTGATCGTCTCGCACAACATCAACCTCGCACGCACGGTGCCGGACAACATCGGCATGCTCTTCCGTCGTCAGTTGGTGATGTTCGGTCCTCGTGAGGTGCTGCTCACCTCTGACGAGCCCGTCGTCAAGCAGTTCCTCAACGGAACGATGATCGGTCCGATCGGTATGTCGGAGGAAAAGGACGAGGCTCAGATGGCGCACGAGCAGGCGCTCGTCGACGCCGGTCACCACGCCGGTGGTGTCGACGACGTCGAGGGCATCGTGCCGCAGATGAAGGCCACCCCCGGAAACCCGGAGCGTCAGGCTGTTCGTCGTCGCCAGGAGCGCGTCCGCCAGATCATGCACACCCTCCCAGCTAACGCTCAGGCGGCAATTCAGGACAGCCTCGACGAGGTTGACGGAACTGGGCAGTACGCTCCCCAGTACGCCGACGCGAGCGGCTATCAGGGGGAGTGGAACGACAACTCGCAAGACACGCAGGTCATTCCTGCATACGAGGGCGATCCCTACGGAAACACGACACACGGGCAAGGGTAGGCATATCGGATGGGGGTTACCCGCAACTCGGTTCTGAGTCCGGTCAACGGAGCATTAACTCAGGCCGGAAACATCGTCGAACTGTTTGTCGACGTCGTCAGGAATACGTTCCGGCGTCCATTTCAGTTCCGTGAGTTCATCGAGCAGGCCTGGTTCATCGCCAGCGTGACAATTTTGCCGACGGCATTGGTAGCCATCCCTTTCGGCGCCGTCGTCTCACTGCAGACCGGTTCGCTGATCAAGCAGTTGGGTGCAGAATCGTTCACCGGCGCTGCCAGCGTCCTGGCGGTGATCCAGCAGGGTAGCCCTCTGGTGACAGCATTGTTGGTCGCCGGTGCGGCCGGATCGGCCGTGACGGCCGACCTCGGTTCACGAACCATTCGCGAAGAGATCGACGCGATGGAAGTCCTCGGAATCAATCCGATTCAGCGCCTGGTGGTTCCGCGTGTACTCGCGATGGTGCTGATCGCTGTGCTGCTCAACGGACTGGTGTCCGTCGTCGGTATCGCGGGTGGTTACTTCTTCAACGTGATCCTGCAGGGCGGTAACCCCGGTGCCTACATCTCGTCGTTCTCAGCTTTTGCGCAGCTACCGGACATTTGGAGCGGTGAGATCAAAGCCGCGGTGTTCGGTGTCATCGCCGGTGTGATCTCCGCGTACAAGGGACTCCACCCATCCGGTGGCCCGAAGGGCGTCGGTGAGGCGGTGAACCAGGCCGTCGTCATCACGTTCCTGCTGTTGTTCTTCGCCAATCTGATTCTGACGATGGTGTACCTCCAGATCGTGCCGGCGAAGGGATCTTGACCTAAATGACCATCGCACGAGGCCGCGGCGATCAGTTCCTGCTGAAGAGCCGCAAAGTTGCCAGAATTCCAGTGAACGCGTTGGACCGCGCGGGCGAGCAGATGTCGTTCTACGCGCGCGCCATCGCATGGACCCCGCGCACCCTGCATCGGTACCGGAAGGAGACGCTTCGGCTGCTCGCCGAAGTGACCTTCGGTAGCGGCGCGCTCGCAGTCATCGGCGGAACGATCGGTGTCATCGCGATGATGTCGGGATTCACCGGTGTCGTCGTCGGTCTGCAGGGCTTCGCCGCTCTGGAGCAGTTGGGTAGCTCGGTCCTGACCGGCTTCCTGTCCGCATACGTCAACACCCGTGAGATCGCTCCGATCGTTGCGGCTCTTGCGCTCTCGGCCACGGTGGGTTGTGGTTTCACCGCTCAACTCGGTGCCATGCGAATCTCCGAAGAGATCGACGCACTGGAGGTCATGGCAGTTCCGTCAGTGCCGTTCCTGGTCACGACCCGCATGATCGCCGGCTTCGTCGCCGTCATCCCGCTGTACATCGTGGGTCTGCTTGCGGCGTACCTCGCGTCGCGAGTGATCAGTACCGTGTTCAACGGGCAGTCGACGGGCTCGTACGACCACTACTTCAATCTGTTCCTGCCACCGCAGGACGTGCTGTATTCGTTTGCGAAAGTCCTGGTCTTCGCCTTCGTGCTGATCCTGATCCACTGCTATTACGGGTTCCATGCCTCGGGTGGTCCCGCAGGCGTCGGCGTGGCCGTCGGCCGCGCTGTTCGCGCCGCAATCGTCACGATCGCCGTTCTCGACTTCTTCCTCAGCCTCGCAATCTGGGGCACCACGACGACAGTGAGGGTGGCCGGATGATCGAGGCTCCGTCAGTCCTGCGCCGCCGTGTGCTCGGACTCGTGTTCTTCGTGGTGTTGGCATTGTTCCTGGCCTTCACCATCGGAACCTTCAACAAGACGTTCAAGGACGTCGTGAAGATCGACCTCGTCACCGACACCGTCGGAAATGCCTTGCCACCCAACGCGGACGTCAAGGTTCGTGGTCTGCTGGTCGGCGAGGTGCGATCCGCGTCGACAAAAGACGGCCAGGTCACCTCTGTCCTCGCGATCGAACCGGACAAGGCTGATCTGATTCCGTCGAACGTGACGGCACGTCTGCTCCCGAAGACGCTTTTCGGTGAGCGCTACGTCTCCCTGATCATTCCGGAGGGAACCACCGCTGCTCCGATTTCCGCGGGAACGGTGATCCAGCAGGACAAGAGCGGAAACGCTGTCGAGGTCGGCGACGTTCTGGACGGACTGCTCCCACTTCTGCAGGCGATTCCGCCGCAGGATCTGGCGAACACTCTCGGTTCTCTCGCGCAGGGTCTGACGGGACGCGGCGCTGAGCTCGGTCTGACGGTCGATCGTCTCGAGGAGATCTTCCGCGGCGTCAACACCGAGCTGCCCGCGGTGCAAGAGGATCTGCGCAAGTTCGCGGACTTCTCCCAGACATACTCGGACGCTGCGCCCGATCTGATCAACGCTCTCGACAATCTGCGGACGACCGGTAACACGGTGGTGCAGAAGCAGGACCAGTTGCGGACTCTGCTGGCGTCGCTCACCGTGACATCGTCGGACACCGCAGCCTTCCTCGAAGCGAACTCGTCCTCGATCATCACGCTCGCTGCGGATTCGAAGGAAGCTCTCCAGCTTCTGGCTCAGTACTCACCGACGTTCGGGTGCACGTTCAAGGGCTTCTCGGACACCGCCCCGGAAGCTGCCAAGATCCTGTCCACCGATGCGCCCAATCCTGGTGTGCGTGCGAGTATTCAGATCGTGAACCCCAAGGGTCGCTACCTGCCCAACCAGGACGAGCCACGGCTAGTCGACAACCGCGGCCCGGTTTGCTACGACAACGTGACCGAGCCAGGTCGTCCGTTCCCGCAGTACCCCGGTGGTTCGTACGGCGACGGTTCCTACCAGGTTCCTTCCCGCAATCCCGGTCCCGCCACCATGGAATTCCTGCCTGCACCCGAGGGCTCAGGACCTCAGTTGTTCTCGACCAACAACAGCGGTCCTGCTCAGCAGGCCGGCTACGCGGGCTCGAAACTCGAAGAGGATACGTTGAAGGTGATCTACGGACAGGCCAACGGTGTTGCGCCGGACGATGTTCCGGCGTGGACCACGATGGTCAGTGCTCCGGCATTTTCCGGTGCGGAGGTGAGCGTCCAATGAGAGGACTCGCAGCTCCACTGACAAAGCTCATCATCTTCGTGGTGGTCACCGTCCTGGCAACAGGATTGCTGGCCGCCAGCATCGCCAACCTCGGCGGCGGCGGAGGCACCAAGTTCAACGCAGTGTTCTCCGACGTCACTTCGCTGAACGAGGGTGACGAGGTGCGCATCGCCGGTGTTCGTGTCGGACAGGTCGAGAAGATCGCGATCGTCAACGACAACCAGGCCGAGGTGCAGTTCTCGGTGTCCGACCGTGATTGGTTGCCTGCCAGTTCCATCGCCACGATCCGGTTCCGCAACCTGGTCGGGCAGCGATACATTTCGCTCTCGCAAGGTGAAGGCAGCCAGGGGCAGAAGATCACCGGCGGCGACACCCTGCCGTTGGCGCAGACTCGCCCGGCAGTAAATCTCACGACGCTGTTCAACGGCTTCAAGCCGCTGTTCACCACCCTGAGCGCTGACGACGTCAACAAGCTGTCCTACCAGATCATCCAGGTCTTCCAGGGGGAGTCCGGCACCATCAGCGAACTCGTCCGCAACACAGCGAGTTTGACCAACACCGTCGCGGACAAGGACGCCGTCATCGGGGCGGTGATCAAGAACCTCAACGACGTTCTCGACACCGTCAATGCGAACGACAAGAACCTCGATTCGCTGATCGTCAATACCCAGCAACTCGTCACCGGGTTGGCCAACGAGCGCGGTGTCGTCGGTTCGGCCGTCACCTCACTCGCCGGGTTGACCGATGCCACGGCAGATCTGCTCGAGCCGACGCGGCCGTCGATTCAGGGCTCGATCACGGCGCTCAACACGCTGGCGACCACACTCAACCGTCGTAGTGACGATGTGAACGCGGTGCTCGAGACCTTGCCGGTCAAGCTCGACAAGCTCGCTCGCGTAGCGAGTTACGGTTCCTGGTTCCAGTTCTACCTGTGCGGAATCGACATCGTTGCCGGTCCAGGACAGTCTGCCTCGCTGAATCTGCCCACCGGCCTGCCGACGGTCAATCAGCCGATTTACACCAACGCGGCCACGCGATGCACTCAAGACGGTATGAGGGAGTTGCAAGGTCGATGAGTAAACGTCGCAGTCCGGCAATGGCCGGAGCCATCGGTATCTTCGTGGTGCTGTTGGCCACTTTGTCCGCGTTCTTCCTCGATTCGCTTCCGTTCGTGGGAGCAGGCTCGTCCTACTCCGCCGAGTTCTCCGAAGCTGCGGGTCTCAAGCCTGGCAACGAGGTTCGTATCGCCGGCGTGAAGGTCGGCAAGGTCACTTCCGTCGACCTCGACGGTGACCGTGTTCTCGTCGACTTCAAGGTCAGTGACGCGTGGGTGGGAGATCAAACCTCTGCGTCCATTCAGATCAAGACGATTCTGGGACAGAAGTACCTCGCACTCGATCCGCGCGGAACCGACAACCTCGATCCCAAGGACCGGATTCCGCTCGAGCGCACCACCTCTCCGTACGACGTCGTTCAGGCCTTCTCGGCAGCGGCGGACACCGTCGGCGACATCGACACCGACCAGTTGGCGAAGAGCATGGAGACGTTGTCCCAGGCATTCTCCGAGACACCTGGCGATGTCCGCGCTTCGCTCGACGGTGTCAGCCGGCTGTCGCAGACGATTGCGAGCCGCGATCAGGACCTGCAGAAGCTCTTCGCCGCCACCGGGAAGACGTCGCAGATTCTTGCGGATCGCAACAAGGAGTTCACCCAGCTGATCCGAGACGGCGGACTTCTGGTGCAGGAGCTCAACAATCGCCAGCAAGCGATTTCGCA
Source organism: Rhodococcus sp. P4_F3_2 (assembly GCF_056401335.1). Taxonomy (NCBI): domain Bacteria; kingdom Bacillati; phylum Actinomycetota; class Actinomycetes; order Mycobacteriales; family Nocardiaceae; genus Rhodococcus; species Rhodococcus sp. P4_F3_2. Next base: position 76,587 of record NZ_JBFUJN010000026.1, on the reverse strand, counting down.
GCTGCTCACCGGAACTCAGCGCGTCTCTCAGCAGCTCACCGGTCTCGTTCGCGACAACGAGGCGGCAATCGGGCCGGCGCTGACGCAGCTCAACGGCGTCATCGACATCTTGAAGGCCAACAACGAGAACTTGGACAAGGCACTGAAGCTCTACGAACCCTTCATTCGCTTGTACGCCAACGTGGTCGGCAACGGCCGTTGGTTCGACCAGGTCGTCGTGAACCTCCTTCCGCCGGGTCTGCCGGATATTCCGGGCTACCGTGACCCCGTTCGTACGTTGGGAGGCAACTGATGGCTGATACTGCCGAAGCCGGAAGCGGCTCCAAGAAGCGCTCGGTCGCGATCATCGCCGCTGTTCTGATCGGGTTACTCGTAATCGGTGGCGCGCTGTGGTGGGTGTTCACTCGCGCCGGTACCACCAAGATCACCGCCTACTTCGACAAGTCGGTGGGTATCTACGACGGTTCCGACGTTCGTGTTCTCGGTGTCAAGGTCGGCACCGTCGAATCCGTCGAACCTCAGGGAGATCAGGTCAAGGTCGAGTTGCGCGTCGATCGTGGGATCGACATCCCCGCCGGTGCCAGTGCCGCTCAGATCACGCCTTCGGTGGTTGCCGACCGCTACATCCAGCTGACACCGGTCTTCACCGGCGGCGACAAGATGGCCAGCGGTGCAGTCATTCCTATCGAGAAGACGGCGACGCCCGTCGAGGTCGACCAGTTGTACTCCAGCATCGACGAACTCGCGTCGGCGCTCGGTCCTGAAGGTGCCAACAAGAACGGAGCACTGTCCGATTTCGTAGAGACAGGTGCGGCCAACCTCGAGGGCAACGGTGAAGCGTTGGGAGACAGCATCACCAACCTCTCGGATGCCGCACGGACGCTCAACGATTCGCGTGACAACATCTCGCTCACCATCAAGAACCTGGATACTTTCGTGGGCGCTCTCGCGGCCAACGATCAGCAGGTGCGCCAGTTCAACACTCAGTTGTCGGACCTGACCGGATTCTTGGCAGGTGAGCGCGACGATCTCGGTGCCGCTCTGAACCAGCTCTCGATTGCTCTCGGCGACGTCGCGAAGTTCGTGGCAGACAACCGTGATCAACTGGTCCAGACAACCGAGGGTCTCGTCGAACCGACACAGACATTGGCGAACAACAAGGAAGCCCTGGCCAACACGCTCACCATGCTTCCGTTGGCGATCTCCAACCTGGTCAACTCGTACGACGCCGAATCAGGTGTGCTGGCTTCACGTCTGGCGTTCCCTGATCTTCAGAACCCGGCCGGCGTGCTCTGCAAGTTGATGGACCTCGGCAAGCTGTTGCCCGGTGATCCTCGGTTCGAGGCATTGGGAAGGCAGATGCAACCGGCTATCGACCAGTGCGCAAACGTCGCGGCGATGACCGACGCAGCCAATCAGGCTGCAGGCCTGAACCTTCCCTTCGGCATCCTTGCCGGTTCCGAACGACAGATGCAGGTAGTTCCGGGCACTGTGCCCGGCGTCGTGTCACCGCGACTGACCAGTGGAAACGGGGAGGGCGAGTGAAGCGTTCATTGATAGTCGGCGCCGGACTGTGCGCCGTCCTGATCTCGGCAACAGCCTGCTCGTCCGAGGGAATCTACGCGGTTCCGCTTCCCGGCGGTCCCGATGTGGGTTCCGATCCGATGCACTTGACCATTCAGTTCGACGATGTCTTGGACCTTGTTCCGCAGTCCGCTGTGAAGGTCGACGGTGTTCCGGTCGGTCGAGTCGACGACGTGTCGGTCGGCCCGGACGGATGGACCGCGGACGTCGGAATCATCCTCGACTCGTCGGTTGATCTACCCGCCAACGCAATTGCCGCGGTCGAGCAGACCAACCTGCTCGGCGAGAAGTTCATCCAGTTGTCGGCCCCGCCGTCCGGACCGGACTCTGCGAAGCTGGCCGACGGAGACCTGATTCCGCTCGATCGCACTCGCCACGCCACGGAGATCGAGCAGGTTCTCGGCGCATTGTCGCTGCTGCTCAACGGCGGCGGTGTGGGCCAGTTGCAACCCATCGTCGAAGAACTCGGGGCCGCATTCGACGGTCGCGAGGGCAAGACGAGAAGTCTTCTGGAGCAGGCGAACACACTCATCGGTGGACTCAACGAACAGCGTGACGACATCACCCGCGCGCTCGACGGCCTGGATGTGCTCTCGACCCGCGTCAACGATCAGAACGAGAAGATCGGGAAGATTCTCGAGGAACTCCCCGTTGCGACACAGGTTCTCAACGAGCAGCGCCCGCAGCTGACGCAGATGCTTGCTCAGGTGGATCGACTCGGAACAGTGGGAACCGACGTCCTCACGCAGTCCAAGGACGATCTGATCGCTGATCTTCAGGCTCTGCGTCCAACGCTGCAGGCGCTCGCAGACTCCGGTGACGACTTCGTCGGGGCACTTCCTTTCCTTCCGACGTTCCCGTTCCCGGACGGTGTCGAGAAGATTGCGCAGGGTGGTTCCGTGAACCTCTTCCTGAGCGTCGACTTGCAGATCGGCAACACTCTCTCGGGTCTCGGTGTCGGACAGGGTGAACCGGAATACCGTCAGCCGAAGTTCGGCAATCCCAAGCCGGTGGTAGATCCGTCCAACCCGTACTACAACGGAAACGGACCGCGGCCGGGTTGGCCGACGGTGTCGCTGCTGCCGATCGCTCCGATCCTGCCGCAGATCCCCGTCGTCGCCGGTCTACCCGCCACCACGGCCGGCGACCCGGCAACACCGGCTCCGGCAGCGGACCCACTCAACCCCATCCAGGGAATGCTGGAACAGTTCGGAATCGGTGGTGATGGACAGTGAGATCAGCTCTGGTCAGATGGCAGCTCGTCGGCTTCGTGGTGGTCGCGCTCCTGGGTCTCATCTACGTCGGCGCCAAGTACGTGCGTCTGGACAACCTCATGGGGTTCGGTCAGTACACGGTCAAGACCGAATTGGCCACGTCCGGTGGAATTTTCACCAACGCCGAGGTGACGTATCGCGGTGTGCCGGTCGGGCGAGTGGGCGACATGTCGTTGACCGAGGACGGAATTCAGGTCGACCTGAAGATCGACAACAGTGCTCCGGAGATTCCCGCGTCGGCCCGTGCAGTCGTGGCCAACCGCTCCGCCATCGGTGAGCAGTACGTCGACCTTCAGCCCGATACCGATCAGGGACCGTTCCTCGCGGACGGCTCGGTGATCGCGGTGGGGGACACCACAACTCCGATCCCGATCGAGGATGTGCTGACCAGTGCCAACGGCTTGGTCAAGTCCGTGCCGGTCGACGCGCTCCACACCGTCGCCGTCGAACTCGGTGCCGCATTCAACGGCAAGGGCGAGGACATTCAGGTCCTGGCCGATTCGCTGTCCGGTCTCTCGCAGTCCGGGCTCGACACTCTGCCTCAGACGCTCGCGCTGATTCGGAACAGTGAGACGGTACTGACGACGCAGTCGGATCAGTCCTCCGCGATCAAGCAGTTCAGTACCGATCTCGATGCTGTCACGGCGCAGTTGCGGACCAGCGATCCGGACATCCGTCGCTTGATCGACAACGGCATCCCGGCCAGCGATCAGATCGGTGCCCTCATCAACGAGGCGGGCCCGAGCCTGACGACTGACCTGACCAATCTTGCCGCGACCACCAAGACGCTTGCACCCCGAACGATCGCGCTGCAGCCGTTCCTGATCTTCCTTCCCGGCCTGGCCGCTGCCGCACCGACGGTTGCTCCCGGCGACGGAACGGTCCATCAGGGCTTGGTGCTCGAGACCAATAATCCGCTCTCGTGCACGGTGGGTTACGAAGGCACCATGGCGATCCTGGACGAGATGAAACGTCAGAATCCCAACTTCGACGACACCCAGCAGGATTTCCCGCTCAACACCGCGGCGTCGTGTGAGACGCCGCTGGGCAGCGAGACGGGCGTCCGCAGTGCCAACCGCGTGGTGTACGCCGATCCCGACACGATCCAGCCTTGGGACTTCAAGCCGAAGGTCGATCCGGACAAGTTGAACCTCAACCCGATCGCGACGCAGTTGGCGCCGTTGCTCGGAGTGACACCGAAGTAGACCGATCCGAATGTGGTCGAGTTTGTGCAGTTCAGGCTACTGAGTTGTGGCAGTTGACGATTCGCGGCCAGAGGCTGGGCAAAACAGGTAAGTAGGGTAGTGAGTGTGATTCAGAGAAACAGTTCCCCGCAGTCCGGCGGGCCCGAGCAAGTCGAATCGGGAGCGCCGACAACCGGTAGACCGAAGGGGCTGACAGCGTCTCTGATTGCGGTCGGTGTCTTGCTTCTGGCGGCAGTGGTTGCGCTCGGTGTGTTCGGCGTCCCGTACGTTCGGGCGCTCACCACCGACCGCACCACCGCCGAGATGCGTGACGACGCGCTGATCGGTGCGCAGCAAGTCGCGATCAACCTCAACAACGCGGATTCGGCAAATCTCGACCAGTCGATCGAGAACATGCGTTCTTCGGTGACCGGTGACGAGATGACGACGTATCTGCAGACCGTTCAGGATTCCATCACCGACGAGTTGCGGAACTCGGGTTCGAAGGCTGACACCGAAGTTGTGCAGTCCGCGCTGACCGAGCTCAATACCGATGACCGGACCGCCACGGCACTGGTCGTCGTTCGAGTCACCACGACCCAGGGCAACCAGTTCGTCAAGAATCAGCTCGGCATGCGGCTGGGCATGGTCGAGGTCGACGGGGTCTGGAAGGCGCAGTCCGCTGATCCGATCGGATCGCGGCTCGATCTCGGCTCGGGCACTCTGCCGGCTGCCGACGGCTCCACGCCTGCTCCTGACGCAACGCCCGCACCCGGTTCGGGGACCGAAGCACCTGCATCCGGTGCTCCTGCACCGACAACCGAGGGTGGTGATTCCGGTGGCCAGTAGTTCGTCGAACCTGCACACCGACATCCCTCGAAGGAGAAGCGCGTAATGCCACCCAAACGTCGTACCGGCGGACCGTCCTCCCCTCAGAACCGTCGGCCGAAGATCGCTGGAAGCGCTCGTTCGCTCAACGTCCCCGCGGGGACGTCCGACTCGGACCCGGTCGAGCCCGCGATCGAACAGCCGGAAGAAGAGACACAGGAGGCTGCGAAGCCGGAGGTTGCGAAGCCGAAGGTTGCGAAGCCGACGCTCACGAAGGCCGAGTCCGGAGACATCGAGCCGTCGAAGACGGAAACCGACGCGCCGGAATCCACACCAGGCCCCGATCTGACCAAACCGGCGAAAACCGTCGCAGACGAGCCCAAGGCCCCTGCTACCCCGGAGACGGGCGCGGGGGAGTCGGCGACAACACCTACACAATCCAAGGCCGGTTGGCGCCTGGTCGCGATCCTGGGGGCCGCAGCGGTCATCGTCGCGATCCTCGCCGGCATCGCCTTCTTCAAAGTCGGCGCGAAGACGGACGACATCGCCTGGGTGGACGAAGGCGCCACGGCTGAGGTTCTTCGTGTGACGCCGTCGGCGTTGGCTGCAGTCTTCACGTTCTCTCCCGACACGTTCGACGCCGATTTCGACAAGGGTGTCCAGGGCCTGAACCAGTCGATGCGCGATCAGCTGACCCAGTACAAGGACACGCAGAAGGCCGGCGTCGAACAAACTCAGACGACAACGACCGCTGATGTCCCGCTGATCGGGATCACACGACTCGAGAAGGACCGGGCGCAGTTGCTCGCCCAACTGAACGTCAGCTCGACGCAGAACGGCGTGGCGGCAGACTCTCGCTCCGGAATGGTCATCGTGAGTCTGGAGAAGCAGGACGGAAACTGGCTGATCTCGGAGATTCGCGACCAGTAGCTCGGAGATTCGCGACCAGTAGCACCTGCGTACCAGCGCGAAGATCTGGACCGACGCACGATGTCGGTCCAGATTTTTCGTATGTGACGCCGTTGCTGGCTACACTTCCGGTGGCGGTGTTCGAATGCGCGTCACAAATGTTCGAATGCTGCGACACGCGCTCTCGCCCTTGACGGAGCCGTCTGCAAGGTCCACTCTGATCGGTGAACATGCACGGACGAGTGATCGGCAGTCTCACGTCAGTATCTGAATTCGACCCTCAGTTACACCCGACTCGACATTTCCAGAGTAAGGGTGTACTTTTGGACGTTGCGCTGGCTGCCTCCTGTCCACCCCTCGTCTCAACCGCTGCGAAGTCAAGTACTTCTTGCTTTCTGCGACGGGTTTCGTTCGGGTTGTAACCAGCGAAATTCGAAGCAGATACAGCGGCGGTCGCAACAGCACGGAGCGGCCCGCGTGAGGTGCTGGAAGGACGCATCTTGGCAGTCTCTAGCCAGACCAAGGCAGTTTCCGGAATCCCCGGAGCCCCGAAGAGGGTTTCGTTCGCGAAAGTTCGCGAACCCCTCGAAGTTCCCGGGCTTCTTGACGTACAGACAGATTCGTTCGAGTGGCTGATCGGCGCGCAGAGTTGGCGTGAACGAGCAGCGGCACTCGGCGACAATGCAGTGTCCGGTGGTCTCGAGGACATCCTCGCGGAGCTTTCTCCGATCGAGGATTTCAACGGCACTATGTCGCTGTCCTTCTCCGACCCTCGATTCGACGAGGTCAAGGCCTCGACGGACGAGTGCAAAGACAAGGACATGACCTACGCGGCGCCGTTGTTCGTCACCGCGGAGTTCATCAACAACAACACTGGTGAGATCAAGAGCCAGACGGTCTTCATGGGAGATTTCCCGATGATGACCGACAAGGGCACCTTCATCATCAACGGCACCGAGCGTGTGGTCGTCTCGCAGCTCGTGCGTTCCCCCGGTGTGTACTTCGACATGAGCGTCGACAAGAGCACCGAGAAGGATCTGCACAGCGTCAAGGTGATCCCGGGTCGCGGCGCATGGCTCGAGTTCGACGTCGACAAGCGCGACACCGTTGGTGTCCGTATCGACCGCAAGCGTCGTCAGCCTGTCACCGTCCTGCTCAAGGCACTCGGCTGGACCACCGAGCAGATCACGGAGCGCTTCGGCTTCTCCGAGATCCTCATGGCCACGCTGGAGAAGGACAACACCGCCGGCACCGATGAGGCGTTGCTCGACATCTACCGCAAGCTGCGTCCGGGCGAGCCCCCCACCAAGGAGAGCGCGCAGACCCTGCTGGAGAACCTGTTCTTCAAGGACAAGCGCTACGACCTCGCTCGCGTGGGTCGTTACAAGATCAACAAGAAGCTCGGCCTGAACGCGGGTCAGCCGATCGTTGCATCCACGCTCACCGAAGAAGACATCGTCGCCACCGTCGAGTACCTCGTGCGTCTGCACGCAGGTGACACCTCGATGACGGCTCCTGGCGGCGTCGAGGTTCCCGTCGAGGTCGACGACATCGACCACTTCGGCAACCGTCGTCTGCGTACCGTCGGCGAGCTCATTCAGAACCAGATCCGCGTGGGCCTGTCCCGCATGGAGCGTGTGGTTCGTGAGCGTATGACCACGCAGGACGTCGAGGCAATCACGCCTCAGACGCTGATCAACATCCGTCCCGTCGTCGCTGCGATCAGGGAGTTCTTCGGAACCTCCCAGCTGTCGCAGTTCATGGACCAGAACAACCCGCTGTCGGGGCTGACGCACAAGCGTCGTCTGTCCGCCCTCGGCCCGGGTGGTCTGTCCCGTGAGCGCGCCGGCCTCGAGGTTCGCGACGTTCACCCGTCGCACTACGGCCGCATGTGCCCGATCGAGACCCCGGAAGGCCCGAACATCGGCCTGATCGGTTCGCTGTCGGTCTACGCCCGCGTCAACCCGTTCGGTTTCATCGAGACCCCGTACCGTCGCGTCGTCGACGGACAGGTGACCGACGAGGTCGACTACCTGACCGCTGACGAAGAAGACCGCCACGTAGTCGCGCAGGCCAACTCGGCCATCGACCGCGAGGGTCGCTTCACCGACTCGAAGATTCTCGTCCGCCGTAAGGGTGGCGAGGTCGAGTTCGTCGCGTCCTCCGACATCGACTACATGGACGTTTCGCCGCGTCAGATGGTGTCCGTCGCAACCGCGATGATTCCGTTCCTCGAGCACGACGATGCAAACCGTGCCCTGATGGGCGCGAACATGCAGCGTCAGGCTGTCCCGCTGGTTCGCAGCGAGGCACCTCTCGTCGGAACCGGCATGGAGCTGYGTGCAGCTGTGGATGCCGGCGACGTCATCATCACCGAGAAGACCGGTGTCGTGGAGGAGATCTCCGCGGACTACGTCACGGTGATGGCTGACGACGGAAGCCGCAAGACGTACCGGATGCGCAAGTTCGCGCGTTCCAACCAGGGCACGTGCGCCAACCAGCGTCCGATCGTGGACGAGGGACAGCGTGTCGAGGCCGGCCAGGTTCTGGCCGACGGCCCTTGCACCGAGAACGGTGAGATGGCGCTGGGCAAGAACTTGCTCGTCGCGATCATGCCGTGGGAAGGCCACAACTACGAGGACGCGATCATTCTGTCGCAGCGTCTCGTGGAAGAGGACGTCCTGACCTCGATTCACATCGAGGAGCACGAGATCGATGCCCGCGACACCAAGCTCGGTGCCGAGGAAATCACTCGCGACATCCCGAACGTCTCCGACGAGGTCCTTGCCGACCTCGACGAGCGCGGCATCATCCGTATCGGTGCCGAGGTTCGTGACGGCGACGTGCTGGTCGGAAAGGTCACGCCGAAGGGCGAGACCGAGCTGACCCCCGAAGAGCGCCTCCTTCGCGCCATCTTCGGTGAGAAGGCTCGCGAGGTTCGTGACACGTCCCTCAAGGTTCCTCACGGTGAGACCGGCAAGGTCATCGGAATCCGCGTGTTCTCACGTGACGAAGACGACGATCTGCCTCCCGGTGTCAACGAGTTGGTCCGCGTCTACGTGGCACAGAAGCGCAAGATCCAGGACGGCGACAAGCTCGCCGGCCGCCACGGTAACAAGGGCGTCATCGGCAAGATCCTGCCGCAGGAAGACATGCCGTTCCTCTCGGACGGCACGCCTGTCGACATCATCTTGAACACGCACGGTGTCCCGCGTCGTATGAACATCGGTCAGGTCTTGGAGACCCACCTCGGGTGGATCGGCAAGACCGGCTGGAACATTCAGATCGCGTCCGACGGCACTCGTCCCGACTGGGCTGCGACCCTGCCGGAAGAGATGCTGTCCGCTCCGGCCGACTCGAACATCGCCACCCCGGTGTTCGACGGTGCGAAGGAAGACGAGCTCACCGGTCTCCTCGGCGCGACGCTGCCGAACCGTGACGGCGAGCAGATGGTCGGACCCGACGGAAAGGCCACCTTGTTCGACGGCCGCTCCGGCGAGCCGTTCCCGTACCCGGTCTCGGTCGGTTACATGTACATCATCAAGCTGCACCACTTGGTCGACGACAAGATCCACGCTCGTTCGACCGGTCCGTACTCGATGATCACGCAGCAGCCTCTCGGTGGTAAGGCCCAGTTCGGTGGCCAGCGCTTCGGTGAGATGGAGTGCTGGGCGATGCAGGCCTACGGCGCGGCTTACACGCTGCAGGAACTGCTGACCATCAAGTCGGACGACGTGGTCGGTCGAGTCAAGGTGTACGAAGCCATCGTCAAGGGCGAGAACATCCCCGAACCCGGCATCCCCGAGTCGTTCAAGGTGCTCCTCAAGGAGCTCCAGTCGCTCTGCCTCAACGTGGAGGTGCTGTCCTCGGACGGCGCGGCCATCACGATGGCGGACGGCGACGACGAGGACTTGGAGCGGGCCGCAGCGAACCTGGGCATCAACCTGTCCAGGAACGAAGCTGCGACGGTCGACGACCTCGCGAACTAGGTTTCGGTCCCCGGGTTGCTCTTGAAAGAGCGGCCCGGGGGCGTAGTTCACATTTGAATTGGCAGTCAGGTTGCCGGGTGACCGGCAACCGTAACCCCAACGGGGAAAGGAAGTTACGTGCTCGACGTCAACTTCTTCGATGAACTCCGCATTGGCTTGGCCAGTGCAGAGGACATCCGCAATTGGTCCTACGGCGAGGTCAAGAAGCCGGAGACCATCAACTACCGCACGCTCAAGCCCGAGAAGGACGGCCTCTTCTGCGAGAAGATCTTCGGCCCCACCCGGGACTGGGAGTGCTACTGCGGTAAGTACAAGCGTGTCCGCTTCAAGGGCATCATCTGTGAGCGCTGTGGCGTCGAGGTCACTCGCGCCAAGGTTCGTCGTGAGCGTATGGGTCACATCGAACTGGCCGCACCGGTCACGCACATCTGGTACTTCAAGGGTGTTCCGAGCCGTCTCGGTTACCTGCTCGACCTGGCTCCGAAGGATCTCGAAAAGATCATCTACTTCGCTGCCTACGTCATCGTCGGCGTCGACGAGGAGCTCCGTCACAACGAGCTGTCCACCCTCGAAGCCGAGATGCAGGTCGAGAAGAAGACCGTCGCAGATCAGCGCGACGCCGATCTCGAGGCACGTGCGCAGAAGCTCGAAGCCGACATCGCCGAGCTCGAGGCAGAGGGCGCTAAGTCCGATGTCCGCCGCAAGGTCAAGGACGGCGGCGAGCGCGAAATGCGTCAGCTCCGTGACCGCGCGCAGCGTGAGCTGGATCGTCTCGACGAGATCTGGACCACCTTCACCAAGCTGAGCGTCAAGCAGCTCATCATCGACGAGCTCCTGTACCGCGAGCTGGTCGACCGTTACGGCGAGTACTTCACGGGTGCGATGGGCGCAGAGTCCATCCAGATCTTGATGCAGAACTTCGACCTCGACGCCGAGGCAGAGTCTCTCCGTGAGACCATCCGCAGCGGCAAGGGCCAGAAGAAGCTGCGTGCACTCAAGCGCCTCAAGGTGGTTGCGGCATTCCAGACCAACGGCAACTCGCCGATGGGCATGGTCCTCAACGCTGTTCCGGTGATCCCGCCGGAGCTTCGCCCGATGGTTCAGCTCGACGGTGGACGTTTCGCGACGTCCGACCTCAACGACCTGTACCGCCGCGTCATCAACCGCAACAACCGCCTCAAGCGACTGATCGACCTCGGTGCTCCCGAGATCATCGTCAACAACGAGAAGCGGATGCTGCAGGAGTCGGTCGACGCCCTGTTCGACAACGGTCGTCGTGGACGTCCGGTCACCGGACCGGGTAACCGCCCGCTGAAGTCCCTGAGCGATCTGCTCAAGGGCAAGCAGGGTCGTTTCCGTCAGAACCTGCTCGGTAAGCGCGTCGACTACTCGGGTCGTTCCGTGATCGTCGTCGGTCCTCAGCTCAAGCTGCACCAGTGTGGTCTGCCCAAGCTGATGGCTCTCGAGCTGTTCAAGCCGTTCGTGATGAAGCGTCTGGTCGATCTCAACCACGCGCAGAACATCAAGTCGGCCAAGCGCATGGTCGAGCGCAAGCGCGTCCAGGTGTGGGACGTCCTCGAAGAGGTCATCGCCGAGCACCCCGTGCTGCTCAACCGTGCACCTACGCTGCACCGTCTGGGTATCCAGGCATTCGAGCCGCAGCTCGTCGAGGGCAAGGCCATTCAGCTCCACCCGCTGGTGTGTGAGGCCTTCAACGCCGACTTCGACGGTGACCAGATGGCTGTTCACCTCCCGCTGTCGGCAGAGGCTCAGGCCGAGGCCCGCATCCTGATGCTGTCCTCGAACAACATCCTCTCGCCTGCTTCGGGTCGCCCGCTCGCCATGCCGCGTCTGGACATGGTCACGGGTCTGTTCCACCTGACCCGTCTCGACGAGGGTGTCACCGGTGAGCTCGTTGCTCCGACCAACGACGAGGCAGAGCAGGGCGTGTACTCCTCGCCCGCCGAGGCTCAGATGGCAGTCGACCGCGGCGCGCTCTCGGTTCAGGCTCAGATCAAGGTGCGTCTGACGCAGCAGCGTCCGCCGCGCGACCTCGAGAACGAACTGTTCCCCGAGGGCTGGAAATACGGTGACGGCTGGACCGCCACCACGACACTCGGCCGTGTGCTCTTCAACGAGCTGCTTCCGGCGGACTACCCGTTCGTCAACGAGCAGATGCCGAAGAAGCGCCAGGCGACGATCATCAACGATCTCGCCGAGCGGTACCCGATGATCGTGGTTGCTCAGACCGTCGACAAGCTCAAGGACGTCGGGTTCTACTGGGCCACCCGTTCGGGTGTCACGGTCTCGATTTCCGACGTGCTCGTGCCGCCGGAGAAGCCTGCCATCATCGAGGACTTCGAGGCTCAGGCCGACAAGATCGAGAAGCAGTACCAGCGTGGTGCTCTGGACAAGAAGGAGCGCAACAGCGCTCTGGTCACCATTTGGCAGGAAGCGACCGACAAGGTCGGCAAGGCCATGGAGGCTCACTTCCCCGACAGCAACCCGATCCCGATGATCGTGAAGTCCGGCGCAGCCGGCAACATGACTCAGGTTCGCTCGCTCGCCGGTATGAAGGGTCTGGTGACAAACCCGAAGGGTGAGTTCATCCCGCGTCCGATCAAGTCTTCCTTCAAGGAAGGCCTGACCGTTCTCGAGTACTTCATCAACACGCACGGTGCTCGTAAGGGTCTGGCCGATACCGCACTCCGCACCGCCGACTCGGGTTACCTGACCCGTCGTCTGGTGGACGTTTCGCAGGACGTCATCGTCCGCGAGGTCGACTGTGGAACAGAGCGCGGCATCGTCACCACGATCGCCGAGAAGCAGGCCGACGGCACGATGATCCGCGATGCTCACGTGGAGACCAGCACGTACGCCCGTACCTTGGCGGCCGATGCAGTCGACGCGAACGGCACCGTCATCGTCGAGCGTGGCCACGATCTCGGTGACCCCGCGATCGATGCTCTGCTCGAAGCCGGCATCACGACGGTCAAGGTCCGCTCGGTCCTGACCTGCACCACCGGCACCGGCGTTTGCGCCACTTGCTACGGCCGTTCGATGGCCACCGGCAAGCTGGTCGACATCGGTGAGGCTGTCGGTATCGTCGCCGCACAGTCGATCGGTGAGCCCGGTACCCAGCTGACCATGCGTACCTTCCACCAGGGTGGTGTCGCAGGAGATGACATCACCGGCGGTCTGCCGCGTGTCCAGGAGCTGTTCGAGGCACGTGTGCCCAAGGGCAAGGCTCCTATCGCGGACGTCACCGGTCGGGTACAGCTCGAAGACGGCGATCGTTTCTACAAGATCACCATCGTTCCGGACGACGGCGGCGAAGAGGTTGTCTACGACAAGCTCAGCAAGCGTCAGCGTCTGCGCGTCTTCAAGCATGCCGATGGTCGCGAAAGCCTCTTGGCTGACGGTGACCACGTCGAGGTCGGACAGCAGCTCATGGAAGGTGCTGCCGATCCCCACGAGGTCCTGCGAGTCATGGGTCCGCGTCAGGTTCAGATCCACTTGGTCAACGAGGTCCAGGAGGTGTACCGGAGCCAGGGTGTGTCGATCCACGACAAGCACATCGAGGTCATCGTGCGCCAGATGCTTCGTCGCGTGACGATCATCGATTCCGGTGCCACCGAGTTCCTGCCCGGTTCGCTCACCGAGCGCGCCGAGTTCGAGTCGGCAAACCGCCGCGTTGTCGCCGAGGGTGGCGAGCCCGCAGCCGGCCGTCCGGTGCTCATGGGTATCACGAAGGCGTCGCTCGCGACGGATTCGTGGCTGTCCGCGGCATCGTTCCAGGAGACCACTCGTGTCTTGACCGACGCGGCTATCAACTGCCGCTCGGACAAGCTGATCGGTCTGAAGGAAAATGTCATCATCGGTAAGCTGATCCCTGCCGGTACCGGTATCAACCGTTACCGCAACATCCAGGTTCAGCCCACCGAAGAGGCACGCGCCGCTGCTTACGCAGTGCCGTCGTACGACGACCAGTACTACAGCCCGGACGGCTTCGGCCAGAACACCGGTGCTGCAGTTCCGCTGGACGACTACGGCTTCAGCAACGACTACCGCTAAGCGTTAGTTCGTAGAAAATCCCCCCACCTCGAAAGAGGTGGGGGGATTTTTCATGTCGCTCGTTTCAGGAGTTGCTGCCGCTGAGGTCCGGGATGACGATCTCCTGGACAGCCCACTTGTTGCCGTCGGGGTCGGCGAAGTAGATGAACCGCCCCCAGGCCTGGTCGTCGATCGGGCTGATGTCGATGCCGCGGCTCTTGAACTCGCGCTCAGCCTCTTCGATGTCCTTGACCACTACCTGCATGCCGACGACGGAACCGGGCTCGGCGTCGGTGATTCCCTTGCCGATGCAGATCGAGCAGGCCGAACCGGGTGGGGTCAGCTGGACGAAGCGCAGGTCCTCGCTGACCGTGTGATCGTGGTCGGCGTTGAAGCCGAGGCGGACGTAGAAGTCCTTGGCGCGGTCGATGTCGGTGACGGGAATGGCGACCAGTTCGAGCTTGATGTCCATGACGTGCCCTTCATGTGATGGTGGATTCCGGCGACAGGTCCAGTGTTGCGGGTATTGCGGTCAGAAACGGTCCTCATTAGGCGCCCGGATGAAACTTTCCGAATTCCTTGTTGCTCCGAGAGTGCTTCTCTCACTTCTCGACCGATCCCGAACCAGGAGCGGATACCCCGACTCCGCAGCTCTGACGCATTCCGTCGAACGCGCCGCGCACGCCGACGCTCTCGGCTACCACCGGTTCTGGGTGGCCGAGCATCACGCGGTGCCCGGGATCGGGAGCGGGTCGCCGGCAGTACTGCTTGCCGCGATCGGCGCGCATACGCGCGATATCAGACTCGGGAGCGGTGGGGTCATGCTGCCGAATCACCAACCGCTGATCGTCGCCGAGCAGTTCTTGATGCTGGAGGCTCTGTACCCGGGGCGAATCGATCTCGGCCTCGGCCGATCGCTRGGATTCACGGAGCCTGTTCGTCAGGCACTACGACGCAGCAAGGATGTTCCGGACACGTTTGCGTCAGATCTCGATGAGGTGAGGCGCTATCTGGACGGATCCGCGGCAGTGACGGCACGGCCGGCGTCGGAGACCGGGGTGCCGATCTTCGTACTCGCGACGCGTACAGGTTTGAAAGTGGCAGCGCAACTGGGGCTTCCGGTGGTCGTGGGTGGGCCGATACTCGGAATCGGGAGCACCGACCGGGTGGATGCATTGGACGAGTACCGCCGAGCTTTCCGGGCCACCGACGCTCATCCCGAACCCTATGTGGTGGTTTCTCTCGAAGTGGCGGTTGCCGATACCACCGACGCGGCGCGTGAGTTGCTGATCCCGGAGGCATACGCGCTCGCAGAATCGTCACGGACGGGGGAGTTTCCGCCGCTCGCGTCGCCGGACGAGATCAGGCGCGCCCCGCGCAGTGATCGAAATGCCAGGCGTATCGAGTCGTTCATGGCGTCGGCGCTGCACGGCACACCTGTCGAGGTGAAACAACAGCTTCACGATCTCGCCGAGCGGACCGGTGCCGACGAAGTGCTGGCGTCGACGTCGACGTACGACCGTGACGCGCTTGCACTTTCGGACCGCCTGCTACGTGAGGTGCTTTAGCGGTGTGGTTGATCTAACGGGGCACGTGAAACTCGAGCAGAGTGGCGACGGAGTCGTCGAGTTCGGTCCACGGCACCGGTACGGAGAGGACGGCGATCGCCGAAGTCGGGAACTTGTCGCGGATACGTTGGGCCGCTTCGGAGTTTTCGTTCGATGCGAGATCGAGTGCAGTCCAGGGAATTCCGGGTTCGTGTCCGACGATCAGGAGCGTCTTGACGTGGTCGGACGTGGTTCGCGCAGCTGCAATGACGTCTGCGGGTGAGCCGCCGTAGATGGACTTCTCGAATCCGGCGGGAGCTTCGATTCCCGTCGAGGCAAGGGTTTCGACGGTGCGCCGGGAGGTGGAGCACAGAACGGCGTCTACGGGCGGGACGTTTTCGCGGATCCATTCGCCGCCGATGCGGGCCTCGCGCAGGCCCCGTTCGGCGAGCGGACGCTCGTGATCACGGATGCCCTCGGGGTAGCTGGACTTGCCGTGTCGCATGAGGACGAGGGTGCGGTGGTCGGCCATGCGTTCACGGTATCCGCTTTGTGCCCGTCAGTCCGGTTACTCTGGATGGTCAGGACCTTGAAGGAGGTTTTCGATGGCCGGTAAGAAGCTCGATCGAACTAATGCCCGAACTGCACTCGAGGTGGTACGCGAAAGCCCCACCATCGCTTTCATCACCGTTGCCCCGGCAGTGGTCGTGTTCGGCGTGGTGTGGTGGCTCTTCGGTTTCTGGGCCGCGATTCTTCTTGCGTTGGTGTTCGGTGTCGCGGCTGTCGCGACCCAGAAACTGCGTTAGAGGGCGCTCACCTGCGCAACTGCGCGGAGCGCTTCGCCGACCAGGAACCAGACCGTGACGGTCTTGTCGTCGACGCGGCTGCGCAGGACGACGTCGTCACTGGAGACGATGGGGGAGAGGTACTCGATCAGTGCTCGATGCGGAACTGTACGCAGTTCGGTGCGCGCGCTGAGGACCTCTTCGACTGCCTGCCAGTAGACGGCGTTGTTCACGTGGTCGAACGGGTCGATATCCGTGGCGCGCAGAGCGAACGGCGTGTCCAGAACACCCGCGTCGTCTGCCTCCGGTGCGTTCTCGGCGAGGACACGCTTCCACTTCAGGCGATGCTCGTCGGTGGATTCTTCCAACGGCCGCATGAAGTCGTCGCTCATCCTGGTGGGCATGCCTGACTCGGCGCTGATGTTGATCCAGAAGCCTTCGGTTTCCATCAGCGCGCCGTTGCTGCCGTCGAAGCGCACGCGCATGTTCGCCCATCTCGTGGAGAAGCCGGAGCACCAGCGAGTCATCGTCAACTCTTCCGGCCAGATCGCCGGGCGTACGACATCGACGACCGTACGACGCACTATCCAGAGCGGATGAGTGTCGATGGCGCCGGCGGCTTCGATGTTGTCGTTGCCGATGTCCTGCAGATAACGGGCGACGGCGTCGAGCCTGACCTGCTTGGCGACGTCGATGTCGCCGGTACGGACCGGGCGGGACTTGACGAAGATCGGTCCTCTGTCTGGCTGCGGCGCGAGCGTGAGATCTGGGTTCACGTGAGATTCCTGTTCGCTGGAGTGAGCCGATTCTGTCAGGCTTTTCAGCGAGTGGCGATTATCTGCTTTCCGCAGCCGGAACCGTCGACCATTCGTGCCACGGCGACGGCGGTGTCGGCAAGGGGATGAACGGAGTCGATCACCGGGGTGATGACACCTGCGTCGATCATTGCCGTCAGCACCTCCAGATCCTCGGCGTTCTCCGAAGCCATCAAAGACCCGAGCTTCTGAGATACGAACGGAGACAAGCACAGTGCGCGGATTTGGCGATCGATTCCGCCGAGCCACCGTCCGCCGTTCTCGCCGCCCACGATCACGAGCCTTCCGGTGCGTGTGAGCGCCCGTCGAAGATCTCGCAGTCGGCGGTTGCCGCCGGTGTCGATGATGACGTCGTACCGATGCGATCCGTCGGTGGCGTCGTCGACGCGGTAGTCGAGAACCTCGTCGGCACCGAGGGAGCGGACGGTATCGGTTTTCGAGGTGCTGCATACGCCGGTGACGAGCGCGCCCATGGCTTTTGCCACCTGCACCGCGTAGATCCCGACGCCACCGGATGCACCGAGAACGAGGACGGATTGCCCCGCCTGCACACGGCCGTGGTCGCGCACGGCTTGCAGCGCTGTGAGGGCGGAGACCGGCACCGCTGCTGCTTGTGCGAACGACAACCGGGCAGGTTTTGCGGCAATCTTCGTCTCGAGTGCGCACGCGTACTCCGCAAACGAACCGACCGCGATCCCGTATACCTCCTGGCCGACTGCCACGCGGGTCACCGAACTGCCGACGGCCTCGACTCGGCCGGACACGTCCAGTCCGCGGACCCGGTTCTCAGGTCTGCGCAGTCCAAATCCCGCGAGGCGCAACGGATATGGCAGTCCGGCCATGAGATGCCATGCCCCGCGGTCGACGGACGCGGCCTCGACGCGAATCAGCACTTCGTTGTCGGCGACAGTGGGGCGCGGAATGTGGTCGAGGTAGAGAACGTCGGCTTCGCCGTAGCGATCCTGTACGACGGCGGTCATCAGTTCCTGCGGCATGCGAGTCTCCGTTCGTCGAATGCTTACACCGTAAGTATTGCACTTACGGTGTAAGTTCTGTCAATGTGGAGAAGCGCACAAGATTGACCCGAGATCACGTTGTACGCGCTGCCGTGGCGCTTGCAGATTCCGTCGGAATCGATTCGATGACCATGCGGAAGCTGGGGACCGAACTTGGCGTCGAGGCGATGTCTCTGTACAACCATGTTTCGGACAAGGGGGATCTGCTCGACGGAATGGTCGACGCGGTCTTTGCGGAGATCGATCTTCCGACGCCGGGACTGCCGTGGCGAACGGAAGTTCACGCGCGAGCGGTATCGACTCGGGAGGTGCTGGGGAGGCACCCGTGGGCAACTCCGTTGATGGAGTCCCGAACGACGCCTGGTCCCGCGACCCTGCGCCACCACGACGCCGTCATCGGAACACTACGCGCTGCCGACTTTCCGGTCGCCCTTGCTGCGCATGCCTTTTCGATCATGGATGCGTACATCTACGGCTTCGTGCTGCAAGAGGTGAGCTTGCCGTTCGAAACGGCGCAGGAAACGACGGAACTGGCGAAGGCGATCATGGGCTCGTTCGAGAGCGGTCAGTATCCGCACCTGGCCGAGCTGACCACCGAGCACGTCCTAGCTCCGGGATACAGCTACGCCGCCGAATTCGCTTTCGGTCTTGATCTGATTCTCGACGGACTCGAACGTCTGCACATCGGGAGCGAACGATGATCTGACGTGAGTACCGGGTTAAAGTCGAGAAAACCGGGTTACCGGTCCAGACTTCAGATGTCCCGAAGAGGAGCTTTCTGTGCGCGCCATGGTGGTTACGGAACTGTCCGGTCCCGAAGGAATTGTCGCGCAGGAGGTTCCCGAGCCCGCAGCCGAAGGTCTTGTTCTCATCGATGTGAAGGCCAGTGGCGTCTGCTTTCCGGACCTACTCATCACCTACGGCAAGTATCAGATCCGCCCGGAACCGCCGTTCATTCCCGGCGCGGAGATCTCGGGCGTCGTGGTCTCCGCGCCGGAAGGGTCGGGTTTCGCTCCGGGCGATCGTGTTCTCGCGGCCGCGTATCTGGGCGGCTATGCAGAGCGGATTGCCGTCAACCCGGCGCAGGTACTCCGAATTCCGGACGGACTCGCCTTCGACGAGGCGGCCTCTCTGATCATCAACTATCAGACGATGGAGTTCGCGCTGGCTCGTCGCGCGAAGATCGTCGCGGGGGAGACGGTCGTCGTGCTCGGCGCTGCGGGCGGAGTCGGAACGGCAACCATCCAGCTGGCCAAGGCACACGGGGCTCGGGTGATTGCCGTAGTGCGACGCGAAGGCGTCGAGGACTTCTTGCGTGAGCTCGGTGCCGACGAGGTTGTCGCGCTGGCTCCGGGATGGGGAGAGCGGATTCGGGAACTGACCGACGGCGTCGGCGCTCAGATCGTGGTAGATCCGGTAGGCGGGGATGCGTTCGACGACGCGGTCCGGGTTCTGGCGCCGGAGGGGCGTCTTGTGGTTATCGGTTTTGCCGGCGGCGGCATTCCTCAGGTCAAGGTGAACCGGGTGCTGTTCCGCAACATCAGCATTGTCGGCGCGGCGTGGGGCGAGTTCACGCGCACCAATCCCGAAGCGGTAGCCGAGGTGCATGCATCGCTGGTAGAACACGTCCGGAACGGCTTGCGTCCGCTGGTCAAGGCACGGTATCCGCTTGCCGACGCAGCAGTTGCCCTGGCTGATCTCGAAAGCGGCAAAGTTCTCGGAAAGGCCATCTTGCTGCAGGAATGATTCTTCGCAACGTGATGGTGCTCACCAAATAATAAGTTGCAACATGTTTTCATTTGGGCAATAGTTGCAACCGCACTACCATTTGCCAGGTGATCGCTTCCGATTCTGATGACCTGTATGGAGCACTCGACGAGTTGTTCACTCGCCTGATGAGCGCCGGTGATTCGGAGTCGATCGATGCGTTGATCGAACTGGATCTCTCGTTCTCTCAGGTGCGTGTGCTGTTCGTACTTGCACAACGTGATGCGGCGATCCCGATCAACGAGGTTGCCGACGAGCTTCGGCTCTCGGTGGCAGCTACGGGGCGGAACATCGATCAGCTCGTGAACATGGGTCTGGTCGATCGCCGTGAAGACGAGCGGGACCGACGCGTCAAGCGGGTTTCCTTGTCGGAGGCCGGTCGTAAGGTGACGACCAACCACATCGAGTGCAAGCGCGGCCAGCTTCGCGAATTCGCGTCGCGTGTTCCTGAGCCAGAGCGGATTCGTTTGTTCGAGGCTCTCAAGCCCATTCTCGCGGGTGACTATCTGCGAGCACTTAACCAGGAGACTTCGCGATGACATCGCCGAACGCGCCGGCACCGGCGTCCGACAAACTTGACGGGGCGGTCCTCAAGATCGCTTCCGTGGTGGTGCTCGGCGCCATCATGTCGATTCTCGACGTAACCGTGGTGAGCGTCGCGCTCACCACTTTTGCCGAGGACTTCGAAACTTCGTACGCCACCGTCGCGTGGACGATGACGGCCTACACGCTCGCCTTGGCGACGGTCATTCCGGTTACCGGTTGGGCTGCCGACCGTTTCGGCACCAAGCGCCTGTACATGACGGCCCTGGTGCTGTTCGTGCTCGGTTCGGTCGCTTGTGCGATGGCGTGGGACATCACCTCGCTCATCGGCTTCCGCGTGCTCCAGGGTCTCGGCGGCGGCATGTTGATGCCGCTCGGTATGACGATCATGACCCGGGCCGCCGGTCCGGACCGTGTCGGTCGTGTCATGGCAGTTCTCGGTATCCCGATGCTGCTCGGTCCTATCGGCGGCCCGATTCTCGGTGGTTGGCTGATCGAGGCCGCGAGCTGGCACTGGATCTTCCTGATCAACTTGCCGATCGGCATCATCGCTCTGGCTGCTGCGTTCATCATTCTGCCGTCCGACAAGGCAAAGCCTTCGGAGTCCTTCGACTTCCTCGGCATGATCCTGCTGTCGCCCGGCCTGGCGCTGTTCCTGTTCGGTGTGTCGTCCATCCCTGAGGTGGGAACCGTTGCGTCCGCTCGGGTTCTGGTGTCGGCCGGTATCGGTCTGGCACTGATCATCGCCTTCGTGTTCCACGCGCTCAACAAGGATCACCCGCTGATCGACCTGCACCTGTTCAAGAACCGTCAGTTGACCACCGCCGTCATCACGACGTCGCTGTTCATCGTCGCGTTCATGGGCGCCGGGTTGCTGTTCCCGAGCTACTTCATTCAGGTCGGCGGGCACACCACGCTCGCGGCCGGATTGTTGATGGCTCCACAGGGTCTGGGCGCTATGGTCACCATGCCGATCGCTGGTCGACTGGTCGACAAGATCGGCCCGGGCAAGATCGTCCTGACCGGTTTGCCGCTGATTCTCATCGGTTTGGGTGTGTTCACACAGGTTGCCTCGGATTCCCCGACGTGGCTGCTGATGGGCGCCTTGTTCGTCATGGGCCTCGGTATGGGTTGCACCATGATGCCGCTGATGACCGCAGCTATCGTGACGCTCTCCAACGAGCAGATCGCTCGCGGCTCCACTCTGATGAACATCGTTCAGCAGACCGCAGGTTCGATCGGTACCGCCGTGATGTCGGTGGTCTTGACCAACCAGCTTCTCGATCGTGGCCTCGATACGACGATGGTCGGTGCGGCGTCGCACATTCCGACCGAGCCGGGAAGTCCGCAGGAGTCTGCTGCGAATTCGATTCTCAGTGCGGCGTCGGACGCTTTCGGCAACACCTTCCTCGTTGCCACTGTGCTGATCGTCCTGACCCTCATCCCGGCGTTCTTCCTGCCGCGGAGCAAGACCACCAGGCCGGTGGCCGAGGGCGAGACGGCAACGCCGATCGTTATGCACTGACCGCTTTTCGGTAGATCGTTCGTCCAGATGAGGGCGGCACACATCTTGTGTGCCGCCCTCATCTTTTTGCCGTGGAATACAGCTGGATGGTTGAATGTTTGATCAGTTACATGCAAACGCATGGATCTAGTTCGCGGAGGAGCAACCATGCAGTTCGGAATCTTCACGGTCGGTGACGTCACCACTGATCCCACGACGGGTAAGACCCCGACAGAGCACGAGCGCATCAAGGCCATGACGACCATCGCCAAGCACGCCGAGGAAGTCGGTCTCGACGTCTTCGCGACCGGCGAGCACCACAACAAGCCGTTCGTGCCGTCATCTCCGACCACGATGCTCGGATACATCGCGGCCCAGACCGAGAAGATCACGCTCTCCACGTCCACGACGCTGATCACCACCAACGACCCGGTGAAGATCGCCGAGGACTACGCGATGCTTCAACACCTCGCTGAGGGGCGTGTCGATCTGATGATGGGACGCGGAAACACCGCGCCGGTGTACCCGTGGTTCGGCAAGGACATTCGCGCCGGTATCCCGTTGGCGCTCGAGAACTATCAACTTCTTCGCCGGCTCTGGGACGAGGAGGTCGTGAACTGGCAAGGGGAGTACCGCACACCGCTGCAGGGATTCACGTCCACCCCGCGCCCGCTGGACGGCGTCGCGCCGTTCGTGTGGCACGGTTCGATCCGCAGCCCCGAGATCGCGGAGATCGCGGCGTATCACGGCGACGGATTCTTCGCGAACAACATCTTCTGGCCGAAAGAGCACTACATCGAGCTGATCAATCTCTACCGCCAGCGTTACGAGCATTACGGCCACGGCTCCGCGGATCAGGCGATTGTCGGTCTCGGTGGTCAGGTCTTCATGCGCAAGAACAGTCAGGACGCGGTCAAGGAATTCCGTCCGTATTTCGACAATGCTCCGGTGTACGGCCACGGGCCCTCACTCGAAGAGTTCACCGAACAGACGCCGCTGACCGTCGGTTCCCCTGAGCAGGTCATCGAAAAGACGTTGGCGTTTGCCGATTTCTTCGGTGACTACCAGCGCCAGCTGTTCCTGATGGATCACGCCGGGCTGCCGCTCAAGACGGTGCTCGAGCAGCTCGATCTGCTCGGTGAGGAAGTTGTTCCGGTTCTGCGCCGTGAGTTCGCGGCCAGGCGGCCCGCACATGTGCCGGACAACCCGCCCACTCACGCGTCGATGAAGGCGGCTCGTGAGGCAAGCAGTGTCACTGCCTGACGAGCAACCGCCTGAGGTTCCGGTCAGCACCACCGAACTCGCCACCGACGCCTGGGAAGCCTTGTTTCGCGCCCAGGTGTCGGTACTGCGGCGGCTCTCTGCCGACGACGTCTGGGATCAGGTGTCGATGCGCGAGTACGACGTGCTGTTCACATTGAGCCTCACACCGAGTAGTTCACTTCGCCTGCATGATCTGAATCGCGAGATCCTGTTGAGCCAGCCGTCGCTCAGCCGCCTGGTAGAACGGTTGGAGGGCGAAGGTCTGGTATCGAGAAGTGTTGATCCACAGGATCGCCGCGGAACGATCGTGCAGCTCACCGAAGCGGGTGCAGCGCTGCAGAAATCAGTGGGTCGCCGTCATGCGGCGAGCATTCGTCGCCACGTCGGACCGGCCCTGGACGCGGATGAACTTCGAATGTTGGCCGAATTGTGCACGCGTCTGCGTCTCGCGCAGTCATGACTAGAGGCAGGATGGACGATATGAGCAACCTCGAAGCGCAGCCCGTCGAGCAGGAATGCGAAGGCCATCCGGTGGAGAGCGAGATTCAGATTCTCACCCCGCGCGACGTACCGCTCGGTGGCCCGCGGGCGATGCGAGTGCGTCGCACCCTTCCGCAACGCGAGCGTTCGCTGATCGGGGCATGGTGTTTTGCCGATCATTACGGTCCGGATGACGTCGGCTCAGGACCGGGCATGCATGTGCCGCCGCATCCGCATACCGGATTGCAAACGGTGAGTTGGCTGTTCACCGGAGAGATCGAGCACCGTGACAGCATCGGTTCCCATGCGATGGTGCGGCCGGGTGAACTGAATTTGATGACGGCCGGGAGTGGGATCGCGCACTCCGAGGTGTCGACGCCGAATACGAAGGTTCTGCACGGGATGCAGTTGTGGGTGGCGCTGCCGGATGCGGCGCGCGATACCGCACCCGCGTTCGTTCACTATCGACCGGAGCCGGTGACCACCGATGGTGTCACGCTCAGTGTGTTCCTCGGCTCGCTCGCCGGTGAAACGTCTCCGGTGTCTACCTTCACCGAATTACTCGGTGCCGAGGTGATTCTCGATCCTGGGGCCGAGATCGCCCTCGATGTCGATCGTTCACATGAGCACGGCGTGATCGTCGATCAAGGATCGGTTGTTCTGCGTGGTACCACCGTCGGCTGGGCCGAGTTGGGTTATCAAGCACCAGGTTTCGGAAAACTGACTTTGCGCAATCCGGGATCCGAACCGGCTCGACTGCTACTGCTCGGCGGGAAACCGTTGGGCGAGCAGGTCATCATGTGGTGGAACTTCATGGGTCGTACCCACGAAGAGATCGTCGAGTATCGACGCAAGTGGCAGGCCGAGCTGGCCTCCGGATTCGACGGCAGCGTCCCGGACCAGCGTTTCGGCGTCGTGCCGGGATACGACGGCCCGGCGCTCCCGGCACCCGAGTTGCCGAACAGTACGTTGCGGCCCCGAGGCTAGTCGCTGCTGTTGCTGCTGCCAGCCGCGAGCATCGTCTCGATCAGGCCTGTTCGATGTCCTGGTGAGCCTTCGCGAGCATGATGTAGCCGGCGCCGTTGGCGGTGATACCGGCCTTTTCGCCTTCGGAGAGTTCACGTTTGACCTTGGCGGGCACGCCGGCGACCAGTGATCCAGGCGGGATTTGCATCCCCTGAGACACGACCGCACCGGCTGCAATCAGTGATCCCGAACCGATGTGTGCGCCGTTGAGCACCACGGCACCCATACCGACGAGAACGTCGTCTTCGACGGTGCACCCGTGCAGCACTGCGTTGTGGCCGACCGAGATTCGCTCGCCCAGCACTGCGGGGAACGTCGGGTCGGCGTGCACGGTGCAGTTGTCCTGAATGTTGGTGTCAGCGCCGATGGAGATCGATTCGGCGTCGCCGCGGATAACCGCGCCGTACCAGATGCTGGCTCCCGCAGCGATGGTCACAGCGCCGACAACGGTGGCGTTGGGTGCGATGAATGCACTTTCGTCGATCTGCGGGGTGTTACCGAGAACGGTGGCGATGATCGGGTTGGTCATGGTTCTCCTGTGCGTTGGAATGACGTGCTCTGACGGTACCTGGACTATTTCGGTGTGGACTTTCGATTCATGACTACCGTCCCGACACCCGCGGTCACCACCAGTCCGATGGCGACGAGTGTGAAAGCGTCGAGCGTTTGCCCGATCACGAGGACTCCGGCCAGTGCGGCCGCTGCCGGTTCGAGGGCGATGAGGACCGCGAAGACCTTCTTGGCCAAGGAGCGCAGCGCCCACATTTCCAAGCTGTACGGGATGACGGACGAGAGGATGGCGACGGCGGCGCCTGCGGCGAGCATCTTCGGATCCAGCAGTTCGCTTCCGCCCGAGACAACGCCGAAGGGGAGCGTCAATACGGCTGCGACGATGCTTGCGCCTGCCAACCCGTCGGCGCTCGGGAGCGTCGCGGCCAGGTGGGAACCGGCCACGATGTAGCCGGCCCACGCAGTCGCGGCGATCAACGCGAACATCACCCCGATCGGGTCCAATCCGGATTCGCCGTGATCGCCTAACCCGAGCAGCAACACTCCGCCGAAGGCGAGCAGTACCCACGCTCCGTCGGCCCACCGACGAGACAGAACTGCGGCCAGGGTGAGCGGTCCGAGGAACTCGATGGTGACGGCGGTGCCGATGGGCACCGTGTCGAGGGCGAGGTAGAAGGCGCCGTTCATCACGGCGAGGGCGATGCCCAGCGCGAAGATGCCTTTGCGTTGCCGGTTCGACCACCTGCTCCATCGCGGACGGACGATGACGCCGAGGATGATCGCAGCGATCGTCAGCCGAAGCGTCGTGGCTCCGGCGGGCCCGATCTGCGAGAACAATGTCGTCGCGAATGCCGCTCCGAACTGGAGCGACAGTATCGAGGTGAGGACCGCGCCGACCGGCAGTAGCTGACTGCCCGCCTTCATTCTCCGGTGAACTCGGGACTTCGACGCTCGAGCATCGCGGCGACGGCTTCGTGGTGATCTCGGGTGTGGTGGGCGATCGACTGCATGGCGGCCGAGAGTTCGAGCAGGCTCTCGAGGCTCTGGTGCTGGCCTTCGCGGAGGAGTTTCTTGGTCATGCGGAGTACCTGCGGGGGATTGGCGGCTACTCGAGCTGCCAAAGCGTGCGCTGCGGAAAGCAATTCCTCGGGTTCGGTGATCTGCGAGACCAGACCCCAGTCGAGTGCCTTCGCAGCATCGATGGGTTCGCCGGTGAACGCCATCTCGGCGGCGCGGGCGTTGCCGATCGCGCGGGGGAGCAGCCAGGCTCCGCCGTCGCCGGGGATGAGTCCCACCTTGACGAAGCTCTCGGCGAAGACTGCGGCGGTCGAGGCGATGCGGAGGTCACACATGAGGGAGAGGTCGCAGCCCGCTCCGATGGCCGGGCCGTTGACGGCTGCGATGGTCGGCACCTCACATGTGTACAGCGCGAGCGGAATGCGCTGGATGCCGTGCCGGTAGCCCTGGCGGATCTCGCCGGGAGCACCACCGAACATGCCTTCCTTGTCTCGCATGTGTTTGACGTTGCCGCCGGAGGAGAAAGCCGACCCGGCCCCCGTGAGGATGACCGCTC
The DNA here is from genome assembly GCF_056401335.1 of Rhodococcus sp. P4_F3_2. Lineage (NCBI taxonomy): Bacteria > Bacillati > Actinomycetota > Actinomycetes > Mycobacteriales > Nocardiaceae > Rhodococcus > Rhodococcus sp. P4_F3_2. The sequence goes on along the minus strand of NZ_JBFUJN010000026.1, from coordinate 49,937 downwards.
GCACACTCTGATCTCGGTTGACTGCGGTGACCGCGTCTTCGAGGGCCTCGATCATGTCGATCTCGGAGATCGCGTTGCGGGTGTCCGGGCGATTGAGGGTCCACGTGACCACATCGCCGGTTCGCGAGATCAGTACGGCGTCGCTCATGGGTGCTCCTGGTAGTCGATGGCAGTTGAGCTCAGTCTCTCACCACAAGATTTCTCAATAACAATCATTCGTGCTTGATTTTTATGGACCCGGGTGTGATGCTGGTCGCATGGCCGAACTTCAGACGTTCATCGATGACTTGCGGGCCGAAGGCGAGAGCCTCGACGCCCTGGTTGCGGATCTGCCCGAGGAGAAGTGGGCGACAATGACGCCGGCGGAAGGGTGGAGCGTCGCGCATCAGATCGGGCACCTGCACTGGACGGACAGTGCTGCGATCCTGGCGATCACCGACCCGGACGGGTTTGCGGAGCAGTTGAAGGCGGCGTTCGTGAATCCGGCGGGATTTGTCGACGACGGTGCTGCCGAGCAGGCGGCCCGCCCGCCGGCGGAGTTGCTCGCCGATTGGCGAGCGGGGCGCACCGCTCTCGTCGAGGCTCTCACCGCCGCCCCGTCCGGTACCAAGTTTCCTTGGTACGGCCCGCCTATGGGCGGAGTGTCCATGGCAACTGCGCGATTGATGGAGACGTGGGCGCACGGGCAGGACGTTGCCGACGCGCTCGGCGTCGAGCGAGCCCCGACGGCGCGCATCAAGAACATCGCTCATCTGGGTGTCCGTACGCGGAACTTTGCGTACTCGGTCAACGAGAAGACGCCGCCCGCCGACGATTTCCGGGTTGAGTTGACGGCGCCGGACGGTTCGCTCTGGACCTGGGGGCCGGAAGATGCACCGCAGAAGGTGACCGGGCCCGCATTGGACTTCTGTTTGCTGGTCACTCAGCGTGCCAATCGCGCCGATCTCGATCTGGTTGCCGTTGGTGCCGACGCGGACGAGTGGCTCGGGTTCGCGCAGGCATTTGCCGGACCCAGCGGCGAGGGACGAGCCGCACGAGAAGCGAAGGTGGATAAATGAGTTCGGTACGGATCGGTAACTGCTCCGGTTTCTACGGCGACCGCGTCTCGGCGATGCGCGAGATGCTCGAGGGCGGCGAACTCGACTACCTGACCGGCGACTACCTTGCCGAACTGACGATGTTGATCCTCGGACGGGACCGGATGAAGGACCCGTCACTCGGCTACGCGAAGACGTTCCTGCGACAGGTGGAAGACACCCTCGGACTTGCGCTCGACAAGGGCGTGAAGATCGTCGCGAATGCCGGCGGTCTCAACCCGGCTGGACTGGCCGACGCGCTGCGCGAGGTCAACACCAGGCTGGGGTTGAACGCGAAGATCGCCCACGTCGAGGGCGACGATCTGGTCTCTCGGGCAGACGAACTCGGACTCGGCTCCCCGCTGACGGCCAACGCGTACCTCGGCGCCTGGGGCATCGTCGAAGCATTGTCGGCCGACGCCGATGTCGTGGTCACCGGACGTGTCACCGACGCTTCGGTGATCGTCGGTCCCGCCGCTCACCATTTCGGTTGGAAGCGAGATGATTTCGATCAGCTGGCCGGTGCTGTCGCGGCGGGCCACGTCATCGAGTGCGGAACCCAGGCCACCGGCGGCAACTACGCGTTCTTCACCGAGATTCCGAATCTGGGCCGTCCTGGCTTCCCGATCGCCGAGATCAACGCGGACGGATCTTCGGTCATCACCAAGCATGCCGGTACGGACGGCGAGGTGAGCGTCGGCACCGTGACGGCGCAGCTGCTGTACGAGATCACGGGTGGACGCTACGCAGGCCCGGACGTGACCACCCGTATCGACAACGCGGTGCTCACCCAGGAAGGCCCGGATCGGGTGCTGATCAGCGGAGTCACGGGCGAGGCTCCGCCGCCGCAGTACAAGGTCTCACTCAACACGCTGGCCGGGTTCCGCAACGAGGCCACGTTCATCCTCACGGGTCTCGACATCGAGGCCAAGGCCGATCTGGCGAAGACTCAACTCGAATCCTGGCTGACGAAGAAGCCCGCCGAACTGGTCTGGACTCTCGCTCRCACAGATCACCCGGATTCCGACACCGAGGAAACAGCGAGTGCGTTGCTGCGCTGCGTGGTTCGCGATTCCGACCCCAAGGTGATCGGTCGCCCCTTCTCCGCGGTTGCGGTGGAAATGGCACTCGCCAGTTACCCAGGCTTCTCGCTGACCGCGCCGCCGAGCAACGGACAACCGTACGGAGTGTTCACCCCCGGCTACGTCGGCGCGGGATCGGTGCCTCATTTGGCCGTACWGCCAGACGGCACTCGCGTGGACATCGCTCCGTCGACGCTGACGCAGGACCTCGAACCTGTCGACGAACCTGAGCGTCCGGAGCCGTTGCCGCCACAGTCTTCGCTTTCGGTGCCACTCGGCACGATCGCCGGTGCCCGTAGTGGCGACAAGGGTGGAAATGCCAACGTCGGCGTCTGGGTTCGCACGGACGATCAGTGGAAGTGGTTGGCGCACACTCTGACCGTCGAAATGCTCAAGGAACTACTACCGGAAGCAGCAGACCTGAACGTCACTCGCTACCAGCTTCCGCACCTTCGTGCCGTCAACTTCGTGATCGAGGGAATCCTCGGTCAGGGTGTTGCCTCGCAGGCGCGGTTCGATCCGCAGGCCAAGGGAATTGGTGAGTGGCTGCGCTCGCGCCATATCGACATCCCGATTTCGCTACTCCCCACAACTGACGAGAAAGAGGATTCACGGTGACCGTGTGGACCACACCGGAAAGGCTTGCGCTTCGCGAGACCGTACGCGGATTCGTGAACCAGGAGATTCTGCCGCACCTGACGCAGTGGGAGCGTGACGGCGAGATTCCGCGCGAATTACACCGCAAGGCAGGCGCTCTCGGGCTCCTCGGGGCCAGTGCTCCCGAATCGGCTGGCGGTGAGGGTGGCGATGCCGTCGACTCCATCGTGATCTGTGAGGAGATGCATCAGGCAGGTGCGTCGGGCGGTCTGTTCGCATCGCTCTTCACCTGCGGCATCGCGGTGCCGCACCTGATTGCGGCCGGCGACGAGGCGCAGATCGAGAAGTGGGTCAAGCCGACCCTGCGCGGCGACAAGATCGGCTCGCTCGCCATCACCGAGCCCGGCGGAGGCAGCGACGTCGGGCATCTGACAACCACAGCCAAGCGCGACGGCGATCATTACGTCGTGAACGGCGCCAAGACGTTCATCACCTCCGGCGTTCGAGCGGACTTCGTCGTCACCGCAGTGCGCACCGGTGGCCCCGGCGCGGGTGGTGTCTCACTGCTCGTGATCGAGAAGGGCACAACGGGATTCACCGTCTCGCGCAAACTCGAGAAGATGGGCTGGCGCGCGTCGGATACAGCGGAACTGTCCTTTGTCGACGCCCGGGTTCCGGTGGAGAATCTGGTCGGCGCAGAGAACAGCGGCTTCGCGCAGATCGCCCAGGCATTTGTCTCCGAGCGGGTCGCGCTCGCCGCCCAGGCGTATGCCAGTGCAGAACGTTGCCTGGAGCTGACCCTCGAATGGTGCCGCGCCCGCGAGACTTTCGGTCGACCCCTCATCAGTCGGCAGGCCGTGCAGAACACCGTCACCGAGATGGCCCGCAAGATCGACGTCGCCAAGGTGTACACGCATTCGGTGATCGAACGGCACATGGCCGGTGACGGCGATCTGATCGCCGAGGTGTGCTTCGCCAAGAACACGGCAGTCGAGACGGGCGAATGGGTTGCGAACCAAGCCGTTCAGCTGTTCGGCGGCCTCGGATACATGCAGGAAAGTGAAGTGGAGAGGCAGTACCGGGACATGCGAATTCTGGGAATCGGTGGCGGAACCACCGAAATCCTCACCGGCCTCGCGGCCAAGCGATTGGGGTATCAGTCATGAGTGTCATCCGGTCAACGCTGGACACCAATTCCGAGGTGTATCAGACCGCAACATCGACCATGAACACCAAGCTCGCCGAGATCGAGGTCGAGCACGCCAAGGCGCTTGCCGGTGGCGGCGAGAAGTACACCGAGCGGCACCACAAGCGGGGAAAGCTTCTGGCGCGCGAGCGGATCGAACTCCTGCTCGATCAGGATTCGCCGTTCCTCGAGCTGTGTCCCCTCGCTGCGTGGGGGAGTGACTTCCCGGTCGGCGCCAGCACCGTGGTCGGTATCGGCGTTGTCGAAGGTGTCGAATGCCTGATCGTCGCCAACGATCCCACCGTGCGCGGCGGCACCAGCAATCCGTGGACGCTGCGTAAGGGATTCCGCGCCAACGACATCGCCATGCAAAATCGCCTCCCGGTGATCTCGCTGGTCGAGTCCGGCGGTGCAGACCTGCCGACGCAGAAGGAGGTGTTCATCCCGGGCGGGCGTATGTTCCGTGACCTCACACAGCTCTCCGCCGCCGGTATCCCCACCATCGCACTGGTCTTCGGCAACTCGACTGCCGGCGGCGCGTACATCCCAGGCATGTCCGACCACGTCGTGATGATCAAGGAACGCTCCAAGGTGTTCCTCGCAGGCCCGCCGCTGGTCAAGATGGCCACCGGTGAGGAATCCGACGACGAGGCACTCGGCGGCGCCGAAATGCACGCCCGCAAGTCGGGACTGGCCGACTACTTCGCAGCCGACGAGCAGGACGCGATCCGCATCGGTCGCTCGATCGTCAAGCGACTCAACTGGACCAAGAAGGGGCCGGCGCCTCGCGCCGAAATCATCGAACCACTCGAGGATCCGGAAGAGTTGCTCGGCATCGTTCCGGCCGACCTGAAGATTCCGTTCGATCCGCGTGAGGTCATCGCCCGTATCGTCGACGGTTCCGACTTCGACGAGTTCAAGCCGCTCTACGGTTCCTCCCTCGTGACCGGCTGGGCCGAGCTCAACGGCTACCCGATCGGCATCCTGGCCAACGCACGTGGAGTGCTCTTCAGCGAAGAGTCCCAGAAGGCCACGCAGTTCATCCAGCTCGCCAACCGCTCCAACACGCCGTTGCTGTTCCTGCACAACACCACCGGCTACATGGTGGGTAAGGAATACGAGGAGGGCGGCATGATCAAGCACGGATCGATGATGATCAATGCGGTAGCCAACTCCAAGGTTCCGCACATCTCGATCCTGCTCGGAGCGTCGTACGGCGCCGGTCACTACGGCATGTGCGGACGGGCATTCGATCCGAGATTCCTCTTTGCCTGGCCCAGTTCCAAGTCCGCCGTCATGGGCGGTGCGCAGCTCGCCGGCGTCATCTCCATCGTGGGACGCGCTGCTGCCGAGGCCCGCGGCCAGGTTTTCGACGAGCAGGCTGATGCCGGCATGCGAGCGATGATCGAGAACCAGATCGAGGCCGAGTCACTTCCGATGTTCCTGTCCGGGCGTCTGTACGACGACGGCGTCATCGATCCCCGAGACACCCGCACCGTGGTGGGAATGTGCCTGTCGGCCATTGCCACCGCCCCGATCGAAGGCACCGAGAACTTCGGCGTCTTCCGTATGTGAGGCACGCCGTGACAATCACTTCAGTACTGGTCGCCAATCGTGGCGAAATCGCCCGCCGTGTCTTTGCAACCTGCCGCAAGAACGGAATCGGGACGGTCGCGGTCTTTTCCGACGCGGATGCCGACAGCCCGCACGTCGCCGAAGCCGACGCCTCGGTTCGCCTGCCGGGTAACACGCCTGCCGAGACATACCTGCGGGGCGAGCTCATCATCGCCGCCGCCAAGGCTTCGGGCGCCGACGCGATTCACCCCGGCTACGGATTCCTCTCCGAGAACGCGGAGTTCGCGCGCAGCGTCATCGACGCGGGGCTGACGTGGATCGGTCCGCCCGTCGAATCCATCGAGCTCATGGGGTCGAAGGTCGAGTCCAAGAAGATCATGGACGCCGCCGGAGTGCCGGTGCTGTCCGAACTCGATCCTGCCGCGGTGACCGACGCTCATCTGCCGGTGCTCATCAAGGCGTCGGCGGGCGGCGGCGGACGCGGAATGCGTGTCGTTCGTGAATTGTCGGCGCTGGACGGCGAACTGGAAGCGGCGCGGCGGGAAGCGCAGTCCGCCTTCGGCGACCCGACGGTCTTCTGCGAGCGCTACCTCGAGACCGGTCGGCACATCGAGGTTCAGGTCATGGCCGACCGCCACGGTGGGGTGTGGGCGGTGGGGGAGCGCGAGTGCTCGATCCAGCGTCGGCATCAGAAGGTGGTCGAAGAGGCACCGTCGCCGCTCGTGCAACGCATCCCCGCCATGCGCGACAAGCTGTTCGACGCTTCACGGCTCGCAGCCAACGCCATCGGTTACGAAGGCGCAGGAACCGTTGAATTCCTGGCTGACGAAAAGGGCGACTTCTTCTTCCTGGAAATGAACACGCGTTTGCAGGTGGAGCATCCCGTCACCGAGTGCACCACCGGACTCGATCTGGTGGAACTGCAATTGCAGGTCGCTTCAGGTGAAGTACTTCCGGACGAGCAGCCGGAGATCCGTGGGCATTCGATCGAGGTGCGCCTGTACGCCGAGGACCCCGCCAAGAACTGGCAGCCGCAGAGTGGAACCGTTCACCACATCGAGTTGCCCGGTGACCCGCAAGAATTCAGTGTTCTGCGTGAGCAGGGCGTTCGCCTCGACTCCGGCGTCGTCGACGGCAGTGTTGTCGGCGTCCACTACGACCCGATGTTGGCCAAGGTCATCTCGTACGCGCCGACGCGGACCGCAGCTGCCCGGCTGCTCGCGTCGACGCTGGCGCGCACCAGGATTCACGGTCTGCGGACCAACCGCGATCTGCTCGTCAATGTCCTGGCTCACCCGGCCTTCATTGCCGGGGACACCGATACGGCGTTCTTCGAGACCCATGATCTCGAGAAGTTGTCAACGCCTCTGGCCGATACCGACGCCGAAAGGCTTTCGGCGTTGGCGGCGGCACTTGCCGATGCCGCGCACAACCGGTCGTCGGCCCGCGTCATCGGCCGCTTGCCCAGCGGGTGGCGCAACCTGCCGTCGCAGCCGCAGAGCAAGAGTTACTCCACTGCGTCGGGCGACTACGACGTCCGCTACTCCCTCAGTCGAAGCGGCGTGCTGAGTGCAGAAGGCTTCGACGACGTGAGCCTGGTATCGGCAACTGAGACCCGGGTAGTGCTCGAGCAGAGCGGAGTTCGGCGTTCGTTCGACGTGGCGGCATACGGGAGTGAGATTTTTGTCGACTCCTCGCTGGGGCCGGTCGCGTTGACGGCGGCACCGCGCTTCGTCGATCCGTCGGCGGAAGTCGCCGCCGGTTCGTTGCTCGCTCCGATGCCGGGATCAGTTATTCGCCTCGGCGCCGCACTCGGTGACACCGTCACTGCCGGCCAGCCGATTCTGTGGCTAGAGGCCATGAAGATGGAACACACAGTCACCGCGCCGACTGCCGGTGTCCTGGTAGAACTTCCGGTCGCCGTCGGCCAGCAGGTCGAAGTCGGATCGGTACTCGCACGTGTGGAAGAACCCGCTACAGAAGAGGACGCATGATGAGTTTCATCGAAACCGAAGAGCAGAAGGAACTGCGGGCATCCGTTTCCAAACTGGGTGAGCGCTTCAACTACGTCGACTACGTGCTGCCCAAGGCACGCAAGGGTGAGCCGCTCACCGAATTGTGGAACGAGGCGGGCAAACTCGGATTCCTGGGCGTCAACCTGCCCGAGGAATACGGCGGCGGCGGTGCCGGCATCTACGAACTCGCGCTGGTGCAGGAGGAATTGGCGGCACAGGGTGCCGGTCTGCTCCTGGTTGTCGTCTCGCCGGCCATCTGCGGCACCATCATCGGCAAGTACGGCACTGCGGAGCAGAAGCAGCAGTGGCTACCCAGCCTCGCCGACGGCTCCAAGATCATGGCGTTCGGAATCACCGAGGCCGACGCTGGTTCCAACTCTCATCAGATCACCACGACGGCACGCAGGGATGGCGACGACTGGATCCTGAGCGGCAACAAGATCTACATCTCGGGTGTCGATCAGGCTGACGCGGTCCTCATCGTCGCGCGCACCGAGGACTCCAAGACCGGCAAGCTCAAGCCCGCTCTGTTCATCGTCCCCACGGATTCTCCCGGATTCGTGAAGACGCAGATGGAGATGGACATCATCGAGCCGGACCACCAGTTCATTTTGTTCCTCGACGATGTACGGCTGCCGGCCGACGCTCTGGTAGGCGAAGCCGATGCCGCCTTGATGCAGTTGTTCGCCGGCCTCAACCCCGAGCGCATCCTGGGTGCGTCGATGGCCATCGGCATGGGCCGTTACGCCCTGAACGCTGCGGTGAAGTTCGCCAACGAGCGCACGGTGTGGAAGACGCCGATCGGTGCGCACCAAGGTATTTCGCATCCACTCGCGCAGGTGAAGATCGAACTCGAGCTCGCCAAGCTGATGATGCAGAAGGCCGCGGTGCTCTACGACAGCGGCGACGATTTCGGTGCTGCCGAAGCCGCGAACATGGCAAAGTACGCCGCCGCCGAAGCCAGCATCAAGGCGCTCGATCAGGCGATCCAGACGCACGGCGGCGCAGGCCTGACGAAGGAATACGGGTTGGCCGCCATGCTCGGCGCGGCCCGTATCGCCCGCGTCGCGCCGGTGAGTCGCGAGATGATCCTCAACTTCGTCTCGCAGCACTCTCTCGGTCTGCCGCGGTCGTACTAAACGGTCCTACTGAAGAGGAGACTCATGACGGATCAGGACACGCCATACGTACGGTACGAAGTATCGGGCGGTGCTGCCACGATCACTCTCGACTCACCCCACAACCGCAACGCGATTTCGACGCGGTTGGTCACGGAGTTACAAGCGGGGTTGACGTCAGCGGCCGCCGATCCGGCAGTTCGAGCGGTGGTGCTCACCCACACCGGTGGAACATTCTGTGCGGGAGCCGATCTCAGCGAGGCTTCCGGATCGTCCTTATCTCCGGAAGAGGCCGTCAAAGAACGAGGGCGGGGAATGCTGACGCTCTTGCGCAGCATTCTCGAGCTTCCCAAGCCGGTGATCGGGCGCATCGACGGTCACGTCCGAGCCGGGGGTATGGGTCTTGTCGGGGCGTGCGACATCGTCGTCGCCGGACCGGCGAGCACCTTCGCGGTGACGGAATCACGGTTGGGTTTGGCAGCGTCCATCATTTCGCTCACGGTCCTACCGAGGCTCGACCAGCGATCTGCGAGCCGATACCTGCTCACCGGAGAGAAGTTCGGCCAGCACGAGGCCGAATCCATCGGACTCGTCACCGCCGCGTCGCAGGACACGGGGGAGTCGATCACCGAACTGCTCGGCACCTTGCGCCAATGTTCACCGCAGGGACTTGCCGAATCGAAGTGGATCACGACGCGTTCGGTCCTGGCCGGATTCGACCGTGACGGCGAGGAGATGATCGCGCAGTCGGCCCGGCTGTTTTCCTCTGACGAGGCTCGTGAGGGCATGATGTCTTTCTTGCAGAAGCGTCCAGCAGCCTGGGCGCAGTAGAACTGCGCACTGGAACACAGCGGTAGAAAGGATGGCGGCGCGATGACTCGAGAACCCAAGCAGGACCGCAGTCGAGTCACGCGCTCCCACCTGCTCGAAGTGACTGTGGAGTGTCTCGCCGAACTCGGATGGAGCGCAACGACGATGAGCGTCGTCGCCCAGCGTGCCGGGGTGTCCCGCGGTGCGATGCAGCATCACTTCCCGACCCGCGAGGACCTCATCACCGCGGCGCTCGAGGTGATGTTCGACGCCAGGATGGATCAGGCACGAAAGGAATCGACCGACCTTCCGGTGGGTGCCGGACGAACCGAGGCGGTCATTTCGCGGTTGGTCGAGTACTACACCGGGACTCTGTTCAAAGCAGCACTGCAGGTGTGGACGGCCGCTGCCTCCGACCCCGACCTGCGGGCCCGCGTGTTGCCCCTCGAGGAACGGTTCGGGCGCATCGCGCACTGCATGGCCGTCGAGAGTCTGGGTGTCGACGACTCCGATCCGGTGACGCACCGTTTGGTACAGGCGACCCTGGACTTGGCCCGCGGGCTGGGGCTGGCAGACGTCTTGACCGACGACTCGCGTCGACGCACCGAGGTGGTCAAACAATGGGCGGCGCAATTGGATTCCACGCTGGTTCGGGTACCGGTCCCGACTCCCTGAATCGGTAGCGGCGTGGCGGCGACCGATGAGCGAGGTGCGCACGTGGCGTGTGTCGGGGGCCACCGAGAAGTACAGTCGGCTCCATGGCCGCACGCACCCTCACTTCGATCGGGACTTCGGTATTGGTCTCGGCTGCCGTGCTTTCGGCGGTGGTCGGCTGCAGCTCCGACGACGGGTCCGCCGATCGGCCGGGGGACGACGCCAGTTCGCCGGCGCTCGCACCCACCGATCCCGGTCCGATGTTCGCCGAATGCGGCTCGGTGACCGACGAAGAAGTTGTCAATGCCTTCAACCTCGGCGCTTTTGCGACGACGACGCGCAACGGCGTCGGTTGCCAGTGGGAGGTCGCTGGTTCGAGCGGTCCGAGCGTCAGTTTCTCCTGGTACCGCGGTAGCCCGATCGGCCGCGAACGGGCCGGGTCCGACCTGCTCGGACGTCCCGCCGCCGACATCACGATCGGCGGTCATCAAGGCTTCATCGCGTCCACGGCAGGTTCGCTGTGCGAGTTGGGTATCGCGTTCGGCGGAGACTTCGTGCACTGGTCGATCACCTACGGCTTGCTGCCACCGACCGCGGATCCATGCACGGTGGCGCGGGATCTGATGGAAAAAACAGTTTCGAGGGCACAGTGAAGTTCGAGGGCGCCGTGAAGCGCGTACGGATCGGGCTCGCCCTGGCTGGATCGCTGGTTCTGCTGACAGGCTGCGGCTCGGTGGTCATCGGGACTCCCCGTGCGGAGGGCAGCTACGGCGGTAGTGACAGCCAGGAATTCGCCAACGTCCTCCAAGAATGCGAGGCCGTCACCGACGAGCAGATCGCCGGTGCCGTGGGTGCCGACGCCGTCGGGCGTGGGTTCTTCGGCGCTATCTGCCGTTGGGACGGCATCGGGGCCGCGGGTCCGATCAAGATCACCTTCAACTGGTTCGAGACGGGCACCCTCGATCACGAGCGCGCTGCATTCGAACATCTGGGATACGTGGTGGCGAAAATCGACATCAACGGCAGTGGCGGTTACGAGGTTCGCCAGCCGGCCGATCCGCAGAGTTGCGGCGTGAGCGCGAGCGCACCGGCCGGGGGAGTGTTCGGTTGGTGGGTCACCGAGCCGCAGGGCGGCGCGGATCCGTGCGAGGCTGCGGCAAAGCTCGGCGCGTTGACGTTGAACCGCAGCATCTGATCGTGACCGGTCCGGCTGCGTGGTCTGAGTTTGCAGCCAGAGTGTCTGGTCAGAGCGTGAGGTCACTATCACCGTGGCCTCGCTTTGACCTCGTGGCGCGCCGACAGGTATCGTTATGGGTCGTGTCCGGCATGCCCGGGCCGATCTGTGTGCCTAGCTAGGTATTGCCGTGCGCGCGTTCGAGCAGAAACTGCTGATGAACGAGCATCCGGCTGCCTGTGTGGGGGTATGCGACACGCCCGACCTCGGGGGCAGTGCGCGGCATGAAAGTGCTGAGTACAGACTCTGAGGTGGGTGAGGAGCAGCAGCTCTCTTGCTCCAACTGCTAGATCCCTAATTTCAGAACAGCCACGTTTTCGAACGGCCCGAGTTCGCTCGAGCAGTCTGTTCGTCACAAGAAAGCCGGTAAATGCCAACCATCAACCAGCTGGTCCGCAAGGGTCGCCGCGACAAGACCGCCAAGGTCAAGACGGCAGCCCTCAAGGGCAGCCCGCAGCGTCGTGGCGTGTGCACTCGCGTGTACACCACCACCCCCAAGAAGCCGAACTCCGCGCTCCGTAAGGTCGCACGTGTTCGCCTCACGACTTCGGTCGAGGTCACCGCGTACATCCCCGGTGAAGGTCACAACCTTCAGGAGCACTCCATGGTGCTCGTCCGTGGCGGTCGTGTGAAGGACCTCCCGGGTGTCCGTTACAAGATCATCCGCGGCTCCCTGGACACCCAGGGTGTCAAGGGTCGCAAGCAGGCACGCAGCCGCTACGGCGCCAAGAAGGAGAAGAGCTAATGCCACGTAAGGGCCCCGCTCCGAAGCGCCCGCTCATCAACGACCCGGTTTACGGTTCCCCGTTGGTGACGCAGCTCGTCAACAAGATCCTGCTGGACGGCAAGAAGTCCACCGCAGAGCGAATCGTGTACCAGGCTCTCGAGCAGGCACGCGAGAAGACCGGCACCGATCCGGTCGTCACTCTCAAGCGCGCCCTGGACAACGTCAAGCCTGCACTCGAGGTTCGTAGCCGCCGCGTCGGTGGCGCTACCTACCAGGTGCCGGTCGAGGTTCGTCCCGGTCGTTCCACCACGCTGGCACTGCGCTGGCTGGTCACCTTCTCGCGTGCACGTCGTGAGAAGACCATGGTCGAGCGTCTCGCCAACGAGCTCCTCGATGCCAGCAATGGCCTCGGTGCAGCTGTGAAGCGTCGCGAAGACACTCACAAGATGGCCGAAGCCAACAAGGCATTCGCCCACTACCGCTGGTGATGTAAAGCGTCGGAGCAACTGCCATCGGGTGGGGCTCCGACGCTTGTCGCCGTTGGCGACCTGATCATCTCGCCGGTTTCCGGACGCAGGTGGCCAGGTTCGCCTCGGCAGAGACATAATTGAAAGACCATGGCCTTGACGGTGGAACACACCGGATACGGCCGACACCCGAAAACCAAGCAACGAGCGGGGAAGAAACCTGTGGCACAGGAAGTGCTGACTGACCTGAACAAGGTCCGCAACATCGGCATCATGGCGCACATCGATGCCGGCAAGACCACCACCACCGAGCGCATCCTGTTCTACACCGGTGTCAATTACAAGATCGGTGAGACGCACGACGGTGCGTCGACGACGGACTGGATGGAGCAGGAGAAGGAACGCGGCATCACGATCACGTCTGCCGCCGTGACTTGCTTCTGGAACAACAACCAGATCAACATCATCGACACCCCCGGCCACGTCGACTTCACGGTCGAGGTGGAGCGGTCGCTGCGCGTGCTCGACGGCGCAGTTGCTGTCTTCGACGGTAAGGAAGGTGTCGAGCCGCAGTCCGAGCAGGTTTGGCGTCAGGCTGCCAAGTACGACGTTCCGCGCATCTGCTTCGTCAACAAGATGGACAAGATGGGCGCGGACTTCTACTTCACAGTCCAGACCATCATCGACCGTCTCGGCGCGAAGCCGCTCGTTCTCCAGCTGCCCATCGGCGCTGAGGACGACTTCGACGGCGTCGTCGACCTGGTCGAGATGCGTGCCATCACCTGGCGCGGCGTAGTTCCGACCGGTGCACTGCCGACCATCGAAGAGATCCCCGCGGACCTCGTCGAGAAGGCTGCAGAGTACCGCGAGAAGCTGCTCGAAACCGTTGCCGAGTCCGACGAAGCTCTCATGGAGAAGTACTTCGGCGGCGAAGAGCTCACGGTCGAGGAAATCAAGGGCGCTATCCGCAAGATGACGGTCGCTTCCGAGCTGTACCCGGTCATCTGTGGCTCCGCGTTCAAGAACAAGGGCGTGCAGCCCATGCTCGACGCAGTCATCGATTACCTGCCGAACCCGCTGGACATCGGCGAGGTCGTCGGCCACAAGCTCGGTGACGAAGAAGTAGAGATCACTCGCAAGCCGAGCAAGGAAGAGCCGTTCTCGGCTCTCGCCTTCAAGATCGCTGCTCACCCGTTCTTCGGCAAGCTGACCTTCGTCCGCGTGTACTCGGGTCGTATCGATCCGGGCGCTCAGGTGCTCAACGCAACCAAGGGCAAGAAGGAGCGCATCGGAAAGCTCTTCCAGATGCACGCCAACAAGGAGAACCCGGTAGACGAGGCCGTAGCCGGCCACATCTACGCAATGATCGGCCTCAAGGACACCACCACCGGTGACACCTTGTGCGATCAGGCGAGCCCCATCGTCCTCGAGTCGATGTCGTTCCCCGCGCCGGTCATCCAGGTCTCCATCGAGCCCAAGACCAAGTCCGACCAGGAAAAGCTGGGCGTCGCGATCCAGAAGCTCGCCGAAGAGGATCCGACCTTCTCGGTCGAACTCGACGAAGAGACCGGTCAGACCGTCATCGGCGGTATGGGCGAGCTCCACCTCGACATCCTCGTCGACCGCATGCGTCGCGAGTTCAAGGTCGAGGCGAACGTCGGTAAGCCGCAGGTTGCGTACCGCGAGACCATCACCAAGAAGGTCGAGAAGCACGACTACACCCACAAGAAGCAGACGGGTGGCTCGGGCCAGTTCGCAAAGGTCATCATCGCTCTGGAGCCTTTCGTGGGCGAAGACGGTGCTACCTACGAGTTCGAGAACAAGGTCTCCGGCGGACGTATCCCGCGCGAGTACATCCCCTCCGTGGATGCTGGTGCGCAGGACGCGATGCAGTACGGTGTTCTCGCCGGCTACCCGCTCGTGAACCTGAAGCTGTCGCTGCTCGATGGTGCTTACCACGACGTCGACTCCTCGGAAATGGCGTTCAAGGTTGCCGGTTCGCAGGCACTGAAGGAAGCCGCCCGCAAGGCCGGCCCCGTCATTCTCGAGCCGCTCATGGCTGTCGAGGTCACAACGCCCGAGGAGTACATGGGCGACGTGATCGGCGACCTCAACTCCCGCCGTGGCCAGATCCAGGCCATGGAGGAACGCAGTGGTGCCCGTGTCGTGAAGGCGCTGGTTCCGCTCTCGGAGATGTTCGGTTACATCGGTGACCTGCGGTCGAAGACCCAGGGCCGTGCGAACTTCTCCATGGTGTTCGATTCCTACGCAGAGGTTCCCGCGAACGTCTCGAAGGAAATCATCGCCAAGGCGACGGGCGAGTAAGCACAGCGAGCTCCCCAGCCCGCGCCGGCAAGTGACCTCGGTTGCTTCCGGCACGAAGCACGACCAAGTAACAACCAACCGCACTGCTGCATACGGCAAGCAACAACAGTCCAGGAGGACACAAAGTGGCGAAGGCGAAGTTCGAGCGGACGAAGCCGCACGTGAACATCGGCACCATTGGTCACGTCGACCACGGCAAGACCACGACGACGGCGGCCATCACCAAGGTTCTCGCGGATGCATTCCCTGACCTGAACGAGGCTTCGGCCTTCGATCAGATCGACAAGGCTCCCGAGGAAAAGGCTCGTGGCATCACGATCAACATCTCGCATGTTGAGTACCAGACGGAAAAGCGCCACTACGCGCACGTCGATGCACCGGGTCACGCCGACTACATCAAGAACATGATCACCGGCGCAGCTCAGATGGACGGCGCTATCCTCGTCGTCGCAGCTACCGACGGCCCGATGCCCCAGACGCGCGAGCATGTCCTGCTCGCTCGCCAGGTTGGCGTTCCTTACATCCTCGTCGCCCTGAACAAGGCCGACATGGTTGACGATGACGAGATCCTCGAGCTCGTCGAGATGGAGGTCCGCGAACTGCTGGCCGCTCAGGAATTCGACGAGGAAGCCCCCCTTCCTCATGCCCRTCGAGGATGTCTTCACGATCACCGGCCGTGGCACGGTTGTCACCGGTCGTATCGAGCGTGGCTCGGTCAACGTGAACGAGGAGGTGGAGATCGTCGGCATCAAGGAGACCTCCACCAAGACCACCGTCACGGGTATCGAGATGTTCCGCAAGCTGCTCGACTCGGGCCAGGCCGGCGACAACGTCGGACTGCTCGTTCGTGGCATCAAGCGCGAAGATGTCGAGCGTGGACAGGTTGTCGTCAAGCCGGGCACCACGACTCCCCACACGGAGTTCGAGGGCCAGGCATACATCCTGTCGAAGGACGAGGGCGGCCGCCACACCCCGTTCTTCAACAACTACCGCCCGCAGTTCTACTTCCGTACCACGGACGTTACGGGCGTCGTGACGCTGCCTGAGGGCACCGAGATGGTCATGCCCGGTGACAACACCGAGATGTCCGTCAAGCTCATCCAGCCTGTCGCCATGGACGAGGGCCTGCGCTTCGCAATTCGCGAAGGCGGCCGTACGGTCGGCGCCGGCAAGGTTGCCAAGATCATCAAGTGAGACTCTTGTCTCGCTAGCTGATTCACAGCACTAGAAAAGGCGCTCATTCCCTTCGGGGAGTGAGCGCCTTTTCTGTGTCTGTGGTCAGGTGGTCTGCGATCGGTTGTTCGGGGTGCTTCTACTTGGAGGCTTCTACCCGGTCGAGATGCAACAAAACCTGTACCGCGACAGGTGAGCCGTCGAGGCTTCGCCTGGTTGCACGGGCGATGTGTTCGGCCGAAGTGGTGAAGCCGACGACATCGATCGCCGGGTCTGCGGTGACGACAATCGACAGCGTTGGCAGTCCGCGATCGATCGTCGCTTTGCTTCTGGTGCTTCGCACGCCGCTCAGCTGGGCGAGTTCTGCCGCTACGCCGTCGGCGACCGGTCCCAGATCCACACTGACGTCTGTGCCGGACTCGTTGTGCCGCAATGTGACTGCGCTCGTTCGGCGTCGACGAAGGTTCAGGTACAACAGCCCGAAACCGGCGAAGACGCAGAGGACAAAGGTGCCCGACAGCACCCAGTGCCACCAAGGCTCCTCCGGAAGACCGAAGAGGACCTCACGATCGAGTCGTGACACCCAGGTTCTGATCAGTGAGGCACCCGCGTCCCACGCGATGGCGTATGCGCCCGCCGCGAGGAGTGCGATTCCGACGATGAGGACGATGGTCCGATCGACCGCGGAGATCCAACGGTTCACGAGGCGTCCTTTCGTCGTACTGGCGTTTCTCTCACGACTACCGAAAGCTGCAGTGGCTGCTGGAGTATCGCGAGATGAGGCCGAACTGCCGCGTCGACGGCCGCGGCAAGTTCGGTTCGATCGCCGCCGGTGGATTCGATGTGGACCTTGATGTGTTTGCGGTCGACGCTGGTGTGGGCCGAGTCGACGCCGGGAACGACCGCTGCGTGGCTACTGCACAGACGTGCAATGTCCGTCGGCCGCATCCATACCGTCGATGCGCTCGGGTTACCCAACGGCACATGGGTTTTCGCCCGGCGTTTGAGGGCGGACATGATCAGGACAACGCCCGCGACGACGGCAGCGATCGCGACCGGCAGCAGCCACGGTTGCCAGTGCAGACGCGACGTCCACTCCACGGAGTTTCGGATCCAGGGCGCCGAATCGAAGGTTCCGCGGTTGATGAACCATTCGCGCGAGACCACGAACGCGAGTGCGAGTAGACCGCACGCGATGACGACGGCTGACACCGCGGCGGCGGGGTTCGCGGAGGGAACTCGGGGTGGAATCGGATCCGAGAGTGCCTCCTGTGCGGGGCCTTCCGCGATTTCGACGCCGGAAACACAGGATTCGTCAGAACCCTCGGTTGCCGCGATCATGACGTTCATGTCGTGGAGGGGCAGGCCGGTCAGCGACTCGACGCTGCGTCCGACTTCTGCCCGCACGCGACCGGTCAGTTCGGTGACCGAACATGGCCAGGACACAGCGAGGAACAGATTGATGGCCACGGCGTCGCTGCCCATCGAGATGTCGGCTCGCGGAAGGTCGCGCCCGGTCAGGCGGGTCAAGCCACCGGACTGGCGGACCACCCCCGGGACGTTCACCGCTGCGGCCGTGGCTATCTTGGCCATCGCCCGGTCCTTGATGACCAGTGAACCTCGTAGGCCGGGATCGTCTGCCGCGTTCGGAGTGGTCGGCTCAGCCACGGCCACGGCTTCGGAGGATCGCGCCGAGATCGAGATGTCCGTCGCGGTGTGCTCCGATCGCCATACCGGCGGCGCCGAGCAGGACGGCGAAGACGAATCCGCTGAATCCGCCCATGATTCCGGCGAGCGCGAGGAGCAGGCCGACCAGCAGTCCGACGGTAGTGCTGTTCATGTCAGTTCCCTTCTCGAATGTTCGGTGCGATCTCGGTGACGGTGGAAAGCTCGGTGACTGCATCTTCGGAATTTTCGGGTGGATATCCCGCTGTCGACAAGTCTCCGACGGTCACGTTCACCGGTACGTCGACCAACCGTGCCACCACCGCTCGGACGCGTTCGGCGACGCCGCGAACATCGGCCGGATAGTGAACGGAAATGTGTACCGCACAAGAGTTTTCGTCGACGACGACGCCGGTGACTCGACGTCCGGGGAGGTAGGTTCCCACCTCACCGAATTGCCCGCCGTGCAGATCTGCCACTTCCGGGATCGCAAGAACTGCGTCGGCGACGATCTCGGCCGCGTCGATCTCGCGGCCGGCGTCGGCGGTACTCACTGAACCCTCGGCTTGGCTTCCGGATCGGTACTGCCGCCGCTCTCTGCATCCTCGAAGAGCATGACGTCGAAGACGGTGATGTTGACCTCGGTGACCTCGAGACCCGTCATGCTTTCGACTGCGGCAATAACGTTTCGGCGGATACCTACCGCCAATTCGTGGAGTGCGACGCCGTATTCGGCGACAATGCCGATGTCGATGGCGGCTTGTTTCTCGCCCACTTCCACCGCGACGCCCTGGGCATGGTTGACGCGGGCGCCCGGAATACGGTCGCGAAGTGCCCCCACCGCGCGCGCGGTGCCCCCACCGACGTCGTACACGCCGTTGATCTCGCGGGTCGCGATACCGGCGATCTTGGCGACCACGGCGTCGGCGATGATCGTCTTGCCCTGGGTGCTGACTAGTTCCGCGCCACCGTCGGCGCCGAATCGGACGCTGTTCTTTTCACTGGAATCGCTGGTCATGGGGGCTCCCTGCTCATGTGTCAGTGCGTGCGTCTGAAGTACCTCCAACTGTAGTGACTGGTAGGCGGCCATGCGGGATGCACCACACCTACTCCGGCATTTGGTATGGCAGAGTCGGGGGCAAATAGTGACGGCGTTCATAGTGAGCGCTGCTAGTGACGTGGGTCGGACAGGGTGGTACGTGGTGGCACGGATAGTGATCGTGGGTGCGGGGTTGTCGGGGCTGCGGACCGTGGAGGAACTGCGACGAGCAGGCTTCGAGGGTGAGTTGACGCTCGCCGGTGGGGAAACACATCTGCCCTACGACCGGCCGCCGCTGTCGAAGGAAGTGATCCGCGGCGACAAGGAAGAGACGACGCTGCGTCCGGCAGAGTTCTACGTCGAGAACAAGGTGGATCTCAAGCTCGGTTCGCCCGCGACCTCGGTGGACACTGCCGCAAAGTCGGTGGCGTTCGCGGACGGATCCACCCTCGACTACGACGAGTTGGTCATCGCGACCGGACTGACTCCGCGTCGCATTGCCGGCCTTCCGGAGCTGTCCGGAGTGCACGTTCTGCGCTCCATCGAGGAGGCGCTGGCCCTTCGCGCCGAGCTGGCTCCCGGCAAGCGTGCGCTGATTGTCGGGGCCGGCTTCATCGGCTGCGAACTGGCCGCCAGCATGAAGTCTCACGGCGTCGACGTCGTGTTGCTCGAACCTCAGCCGACACCGCTGGCGTCGGTGCTCGGCCCCACCGTTGGCGCCCTCGTCGAACGTCTGCATCGGAACGAGGGCGTCGATGTCCGCGTCGGCACCGGCTTGACCTCGTTGTCCGGCGACGGAGCGGTTGCCACTGCGACCTTGAGCGACGGTTCGGAGATCCCGGTCGACGTGGTGGCGATCGGAGTCGGTTCGGTGCCGGTCACGGGATGGCTCGATGGTTCGGGAATCGAACTCGACAACGGAGTGCTCTGCGACGGCGTCGGCCGCACCAGTACCGACCACGTCTGGGCCGTCGGCGACGTCGCGTCCTGGCAGATCGGTGATCGACGCAAGCGCGTCGAACACTGGACCAATGCGGGCGACCAGGCCAAGATCCTGGCGGGAGCGCTCACCGGAACGGGTGATCCCGATGCGCCGGCGCAGGTTCCCTACTTCTGGAGCGATCAGTACGACGTCAAGATCCAGGCGTTGGGGACCGTCGCACCCACGGACACCGTTCACATCGTCAAGGACGACGGCCGAAAGTTCGTCGCCTACTACGAGCGCGACGGTGTGCTGGCAGCTGTCGTCGGCGGAGGTAGCGCGGGAGCGGTGATGAAGATGCGCGCCAAGATCGCAGCCGGCACGCCCATCTCTGACGTGTTGGAGTCCACACCGGCCTGAACGGATGAGGCAGGACCGGTTCCGAGGCGATAGATTTGTGCGGTGATCGTTGCACTCATCGACTCGGGACTGGGCCTGCTCCCTACCTCTGCGTGGCTCAGACGCCTGCGCCCGGATCTCGATCTGGTGCTCTCCCTGGATCCGGACGGCGCCCCCTGGGGCCCCAAGCCTGAGCCGTGGGTCGTCGACCGGGTACTCGGTGCGGTGCGGCGGAGCCTCGATCGTGGGGCTCAGGTCATCGTTCTTCCATGCAATACCGCCAGCGTCACCGCGCTGCCACACGTGCGAGAACTGGTCGGGCCGGAAGTACCGGTCATCGGAACGGTGCCCGCGATCAAACCCGCCGCTGCCGCGTGCGATTCAGTGGCGATCTGGGCTACAGCCGCGACGACGGCCAGCCGGTACCAAGCCGATCTGATCGAGCAGTTCGGCAACGGCGCCAAGGTCGTCGGAGTGCCGTGCCACGGCCTGGCCGATTCGATAGATCTCGGTGATCGCGCAGCCGCACTTGCTGCCATCGATTCCGCGGTTGCCCGGACGCCGGACGACGTCAGCGGCGTTGTCCTCGGGTGCACCCACTACCCACTGCTCGCCGACGAGATCGCAGCACGGTTACCCGCCGGCGTCACACTCTTCGACAGCGCCGAAGCCGTTGCACGACAGACTCTGCGGCGGATCGACGGGCTCGGTGCCGTGGGCGAAGGATCGGGAACCGTCGAGGTGTTCGTGAGCGGTCGTCCGGGCGCACTACCGCCCAGCGCCGAAGCCTTCGACGCCGGGCGGTTGTTGGGCGCGATCAAAGCCTGATCAAGCCGCTCTGTCAATGGGCGGCTACGCCGCCGTGACCCCCGTGATGCATCCGCGCGCTCATCACCGGCATCGCACTCACCGCGACCACAACGGTCAGAACCCCGACAACCCAGGCCGTCCACGACGCACCGCGCAGAGCGTCGAAGTTCATCACCCAGGGTGAAATGAACATCAAGACGCCGAAGACACCCATCGCGTAATCCGCCATGGTCATGTCCGGACGTGCCATGTGCGCCAGACCCGACAGTGCAACCAGGACACCCAGGACGACGAGTGACCACATTGCCCGATCGGTGGTGTCGAGCCACATCGGCGAGAGAGCCGCAAAGACGCCGAGAACCACCGCGACGGCATCTTGCATTCGATTCCACGACTTCATGACGAGACCTCCAAAGACGAGAGTGTGTCCACCTGTAGTACACGCCCGCGGAAGATCGAGATCAACTCTCCGCCAATTGCATTCGCGTTGCAGTTAGAGGCGATGCGGAGGCTCGAATATCAAGATTTGTGACCATTCGTCCGGATGGCCACGAGCCCGCGCGGCGCGCTTGCCGCGATTTGTCCCGAGAGTGCCATGAGGGTGAGAGTGGTGAATGCGATAGCGGCGGTGATCATGGGTGGTCCTTTCACTGACTGTCCTCGAGTGTCGTCTGCCGACCTGTGGCCGAGCAGGGCACACGGTGTGAGGACGCTGAGAGAATCGAAGAGTCCGCACAGACGACCCGTGAGAAGGTTCTGGGGTGACGCAATCGAGTGCCCCGGACGTGATCGAGCAGTTGGCCGACCTCGCGGATCCCGCGGATGCCGTCCACTTGCAGCGGTTCTTCAAGACAGCGCCGGGGGAGTACGGCGAGGGTGACGTATTCATCGGCGTGCGAGTACCGAAGACGCGATCGGTGGTGAAGAAGCACGTCGGACTCGCGTTGCCTCAGATACGTCTCCTTCTCGACAGTGACGTTCACGAGCACCGATTGGCCGGGCTGCTGATCCTGGTCGCTCAATTCGAAAAAGTCAGTCGCCCAAAATTTTTCGACGACGAGGGCCGCGCTCGCATCGCAGGCTTCTATCTGACCGCTGTCGAGGACGGGCGGGTCAACAATTGGGATCTGGTGGATTCGTCCGCCGGACAGATCCTCGGCGGCTGGCTGCACGACCGAGATCGCCGGCTGATCTTCGAGCTTTCCGATTCGGGTGACCTGTGGCGACGACGGGTGGCGCTGCTGACGACGTACGGATTCATCACTCGCGGCGACGCGTCGACCACGCTCGAGCTTGCCGCGCAGGTGCTGGGTGATCGACGAGACCTGACCCAGAAAGCGATGGGCTGGATGCTCCGCGAGGTCGGCAAACGGGTGGATCGGGATTTGTTGACCGACTTCCTCGCAGAGAATGCAGCAGACATGGGACGCACAGCGCTGAGCTACGCGTGCGAACATCTGACCGCAGACGAGCGAGCGCACTTCCGGGCGGCCCGCTAGCGAAGTACCGCTCGGTAGGTTGTGGGACGATTCTCGGTATGCCCGCCACCCGTGTCGAGGCGTCTCGAATTGTGACGATCGGTTCACTGATCGCTGCCGGCGTCGCAGCTCTGTGTTATCTCGTGTACTCCGTTCGGGCCGTCGAACCCGTTGATTTTCTCGTCTACCGCTACGCTGCCCAGGCATTTGCCGCAGGCTCGAACATCTACGAGAGCAACCTTGTCGGCCCGTTGATCGTCGACGAGGGCATGCCGTTCACCTACACCCCGTTCGCGGTGATCTTCCTCTGGCCGACTGTTCTCTTCGACTGGTGGACGGCCTATCTGCTGTGGTCGGCGTTGTGCATCGCGGCGGTGGTGTGGACAGTCGCCAAGTTCACTCCCGCTCGCGTCCCCAAGCGGCCGCTCGTCATGGCGGCATTGGTCCTGGCCGTGTCGGTGACACCCATAGTCAGCGCGCACATCTCCTTCGGCCAGGTGAACCTGGTGCTGATGGTGCTCGTACTGCTCGACGTGACCCGCAGAGGCGATTCGAGATTCGGCCGGTGGTTTCCACGAGGACTTTTGATCGGCGTCGCAGCCGCGATCAAGCTGACGCCGGCGCTGTTCATCGTCTACTTCGTCGTCACGAAGCAGTGGCGACTCGCGATCTGGAGTTCGATCGGATTTGCCGCGGCGACCGCCGTCGCAGCAATGTTGGACCCGGCCGTCAGCTGGACCTTCTGGTCGGACGTCGTCTGGAACCTCAGTGACCGGGTGGACTTGAGCGGGCAGGCGATCGCGAGTGCCGGTAACAGTTCACTGCAGGGCGGACTTGCGGCACTGGGCACATGGACGGCGTCTCTGGCGATGCCGTTGACCGTGCTGTGCGCGGCGGTAGCGCTCTGGGTCGCCCGAGATGTACATCGCGTCGGTCGTGGGGTCGATGCGGCGTTGGTGATCGGTTTGAGTGCGCCGATCCTTTCGCCGATCAGCTGGATTCATCACTGGGTGTATCTCGTGCCTGCTGCCGTCACGGTTCTCTTTCGGCTTCGATCGCCGCTGCAGTTCGGTGCGGCCGCTGTGGGGTTGGCCGTCGTCTATTGCGGGCCGAGCATGGGGCAGCAGTTCATCGAGACGTCGCCGCTCCTGCTGCCGCTGGGGTTGGTCCTTCGTGAGGGCTTCCTGATCGTGACCCTGGTGCTGATTCTTGCGTTGTGGCGGTTGCCCACAACGGCGCCGGAGTGGGTTACGGGGCGGGACTCGGAAGATGGCGCGGAGGATGGCTCCGAAGATGACAAAGCCCCCGATTCCGCAGGGAATCAGGGGCCGTCATGCATCGAAGCAGGGTTCAGAACTCGATCTTCAGGCGATCGGTGATCGGCTTCGCCTGGCAACCGAGGATGTAGCCGTTCGCCACGTCCTCGGCGTCGAGGATCTCGGAGTTGTCCATCTGAACTTCGCCTTCGGTGACGGTGCAGGCACACGACCCGCACTCACCTTCCTGGCAGGAGTACGGAACGTCGAGACCCTTGGCGAGCATGATGTCGACGAGCGTCTGCTTGCGCGGCCAGACGAGGGTGTGGGTTTCACCGTCCAGTTCGACCTCGACGGTTGCGGCGTCGGCAGCTTCCTCGTCGGAGACCTCGGCTACCTCGACGTCACGGAACGGGTCGCCGGCGAGTGAATTGAAGACCTCGGCGTGAACCTGCGTGCGGGGCATGCCCGCTTCTGCCAGTGCCTTGTGGACGGCGTCCATGAAAGGGCCTGGACCGCACATGAAGGCCTCGTACGCGACAAATGGCTTGGCGAGCGTCGCCAGTTGCGAGACAGCGGGGAGTCCCTGCACGGTTTCGATCCAGTGGACCACGGTGAGGCGGCCGGGGTGTTGCGCTGCCAGCTCGCGCAGTTCGGCGCCGAAGATGACGGACTTCTCGTCGCGATTCGCGTAGATCAGCACGACGTTGCCGCTGCCCTGCGTGAGGGCGGACTTGAGAATCGAGATCACCGGAGTGATTCCGCTGCCTGCACCGAAGAGCAGGAAGTCGTGATCGAGCGACTTGGGCGTGAAGACACCTGACGGCGGTAGCACTTCGATGGTGTCGCCGACCTGGAGCTTGTCGCACAGCCAGTTGGAGCCGTAGCCGTCGACAGTTCGCTTGACGGTCACCTTGGGGGCGTCGTCGGTGAAGGGTGAACTGGCCAGGGAGTAGCAGCGTGCGACCGAGCCGGTCTGATCACTCGGGATGCGCAGGGTCAGGAATTGACCTGGCTTGTAGTCGAACTTGTCCTTCAGTTCTGCGGGAATTTCGAACACCAGCGACCGGGCGTCGGAAGTCTCTTCGATGACTCCGGACACGGTGAGTACCGCCGATCGCGAGCTGTGCGGTACCTCGACTGTCGTCATCGCGAAGCTAGTCCTCTCGTGAAGCTGGGTAAAGCGCAGGTCAGTGAAGTGCAACATCTAGAACGTGTTCTAGTTCAATGTTAGCAGTGATGAAAAGCTACTGGGGATCGTAGTCGCCGAGCAACACGTTCCCGATCAGCGGGAACCACGGCAGTCTGATCCGGCCTTCCTGGCGGTCCGGGGTGGCGACGACCTGCCCGAACGGGCGGTTCGCGGGCGGCGTCCGGGCGGTTGAGCTGCCGAAGTCTGTGCACGGGGTGTTTGTCGGTACACAGTAGGAACCAGGTGAGACGCCGGTCACAAAGAATCGGCTCGAATCCCTCCCGCAGTCACATTCGTGCACATCCATGAGGAGATACCGATGGCTATCGAGCTCAACCAGATCTGGGACTTTCCGATCAAGGAGTTCCACCCCTTCCCTCGCGCCCTGATGGGTGTGGGCGCTCACGACATCATCGGTGTGGAGGCCAAGAATCTCGGCTTCAAGCGCACCCTTCTGATGACGACCGGTCTGCGCGGTTCGGGCATCATCGAGGAACTGGTCGGCAAGATCGAGTACCAGGGTGTCGAGGTCGTGCTCTACGACAAGGTCGAGTCGAATCCAAAGGACTACAACGTCATGGAGGCCGCGGCTCTCTATCAGAAGGAGAAGTGCGACTCGATCATCTCGATCGGCGGTGGTTCGAGCCACGACGCCGCCAAGGGTGCTCGCGTCGTGATCGCACACGACGGTCGCAACATCAACGAGTTCGAGGGCTTCGCCAAGTCCACCAACAAGGAGAACCCGCCGCACATCGCCGTATCCACTACGGCTGGAACGGGTTCCGAGACGTCGTGGGCATACGTCATCACTGACACCTCGGACATGAACAACCCGCACAAGTGGGTGGGCTTCGACGAGGCGACCATCGTCACGTTGGCGATCGACGATCCGCTGCTCTACTACACCTGCCCTCAGCATTTCACCGCGTACTGCGGCTTCGACGTACTCGCACACGGCAGTGAGCCTTTCGTTTCTCGTCTCGATTTCGCGCCTTCGCTCGGTAACGCGATCTACTCGGTCGAGTTGGTCGCGAAGAACCTGCGCGAGGCCGTCTTCGAGCCGCGTAACCTCAAGGCCCGCGAGGGAATGATGAACGCGCAGTACATTGCCGGACAGGCCTTCAACTCCGGTGGCCTCGGCATCGTTCACTCGATCTCGCACGCGGTCAGTGCATTCTTCGACAGCCACCACGGTTTGAACAACGCCATCGCCTTGCCGCGTGTGTGGGAGTACAACCTGCCTTCGCGTTACGAGCGCTACGCCCAGTTGGCCGGCGCACTCGGTGTCGACACTCGCAACCTCACCACGGTTCAGGCCGCGGACGCTGCCGTCGAGGCTGCCATCCGTCTGGCCAAGGACGTCGGTATCCCCGACAACTTCGGGCAGGTTCGCACAGACTCGTACGCGAAGAACCAGATGAACACCAAGAAGTACGAGGGTCGTGGTGATGTCATCAAGGGTGACGAGAAGACTGTGCGCGCCATCTCCGAGCACATTCAGGACGACTGGTGCACCCCGGGTAACCCCCGTGAGGTCACCGTGGAGTCGATGATCCCGGTTGTCGATCACGCGATCAACAAGTCGTACTTCTAGCAGGGCCTCCGGCCCCGTGCGCGCTTAAGGAGTCCAGAGACTCCTCGAGCGCGCACAGGGGCTGTGCCCCTATCGAAAGGTATTCCATGTCCGGTCGCAGTTTCTCCAGCGGAATCGAAGTGAAAGATGCTCTGCGAGAGCAGGACTACATTGCCGATGACGAGTTCGCGGTAGTCGTTCATCTGGCGACGGCGCTGGGGCGTCCGCTCCTGCTCGAAGGGCCGGCCGGTGTCGGCAAGACGGAACTGGCGAAGTCTCTGGCTGCGATCGGCGACCGCAAACTGGTGCGATTGCAGTGCTACGAAGGGCTCGACGACAATCGGGCCCTGTACGAATGGGACTACGCGAAGCAACTCCTGCACGTGCAGATGCTTCGCGACCGGATCAGTGATCAGGTTTCCGAATTCGACAGCGTCGCCGAAGCGTCGAAGTTTCTGGCCGATCAGGATTTCGGGTTGTACTCCGAGAACTTCCTGTCCGTCCGTCCGCTGCTCGAAGCGATCCTCTCACCCGATCCGGTAGTGCTTCTGGTCGACGAGGTGGACCGCACCGAGGAATCGATGGAAGCACTGCTCCTGGAGATTCTCGCCGAACAGCAGATCACCATTCCCGAGGTCGGTACGTTCGTTGCCCGCTCGCAGCCCTGGGTCATCCTGACGTCCAACGACACCCGCGAGCTCTCACCCGCGCTCAAGCGTCGTTGTCTGCATTACCATCTCGGCTATCCGACGTCGGAGCGTGAACGCGAGATCGTCACGGCCCGAGCGCCGGAGGTGGATGCGGCTACGGCCACCGAGGTTGTCGAATTGGCTCGCATCTTGCGTGATCTCCCGCTGCGCAAGAGCCCGTCCATCTCGGAGGTCATCGACGCGGCCAGAGCGGCGACAGTGCTCGCCGCCAGCGGATTCGACACCGCTTCCGACGCCAAGGTGCGCGACATCCTGCTCACGGCGTTGCTCAAGTACTCGTCAGATGTGACGCTGGCCAAAGAACGATTCGACGGAAAGCGTCTCGAATCACCGTCGCGTGACGGTGGCGAGCCGATCGAGCGATCCACGGTGGCAAGCAAACCCGCCAACACGACGACGGCCGTGTTCCGGGGCACGGGTGGACGTGACCCTCATCAACAGGGAATCCGCGGCGGCAGCGGAATCCGTTCGACGCGATGACGACGCTCGGTGGCCTCGCCGTGTGGCAACCGTCGTTTGTTCTCGACGTGGTGTCCGCGAGTTTCGGCCGATTGCTGAGGGCAGCCGGAGTTTCCGCGTCACCGGCCGAGGTCATCGAGGTTCGGCGTGTACTCGCGATGGTCGGAGCTTCGGATCGTGAGACGTTGCGCGCATGTCTTCGGGCTGTGTGCGCCAAGTATTCTCACGAACAGGCCGGTTTCGATCGGGCGTTCGACGCGCTGTTCCGGCCTGCCGCAGGCAAAGCGCACGCCGAGCGGATGGCTTCGCGCGCCGAGGTGGCGGACGGTCTGCCCACCGCGCTGGGGATCGACGAGGATCAAGAAGTAGGCCGGTATGCCGAGTACAACGAGCGTGCAGCCGAGGTCGGCGACTACTTCGACACTCCGGAAGCGGAGAAGGGGTTCAACCCGCACAAGGACGACGACGATGTGTCGATGACGTCCAGCGATGCGGAACTGTCGGTGGATACCGGTTCGGAGACCGGTCGACGGGGAGTCAGCTACACGGTCGACGTGGACCGTGCCGCGTCGGCAGTGGTCGGCGACCTGAGCACCAGTGTTGCTGCAGCAGTGATCGGTTCGTTGTCCTGGGACGATCCGACGTCGATCCTCGCCTGGCTGGATGCATACGACCCGAGCAAAGCGTATGCGGACGTCTCCGACGACGGGCCGCTGACGCAGGCGCAACTGAACCGGCTCGTCGAGGCGGTCGAAGCGTTCGTGCAAGCACTCTCGGCCGCTGCACTCGCCGAAAGCGCTCCCGATGCGCCCGACAGCGAATCTGCTGCGGGCGCAACGCACAACGACATCGAACTCGCGTGCCACGAGGTGCTTCGGCGGATGAGAGGACCGTCCAGGCCTCGTCCTCGGGAGCGCTCTCGAGGGCATCTCGACATGCGACGCACGGTGCGTTCGAGTCTGCGCACCGACGGAATTCCCTTCCATCTGGTCGTGAAAGCTCCTCGCCCCGATCGTGTTCGACTACTTCTCATCGCAGACGTGTCGCTGTCCGTGCGCCCGATCACCGCGTTCACTCTGCGGTTGGCTCAGGCAATGCATCGCCGGGCAGATCGTTGTGAAGTCCTCGCATTCGTCGATCGTCCGGTCGACGTGACCGACACCCTTCTCGCCAGTAGCGGTGACGGCGCACTGGCTGCGGTACTTGCGCACCCGGGTCTGGATCTGGAAGCCAGCAGCGATTACGGTCGAGTGCTCACAGAATTGTTGGACGAGCACGGAAACAGCTTGAACTCACGGACGTCCGTCATCATCGTGGGCGACGGTCGGTGCAACGGGTTGCCCCCACAGGTGGACAAGCTCGAGGAACTCCGCCGAAAGGTTCACCGTCTGGCCTGGATCACGCCTGAACCTCAGCGTTACTGGAACCAGGCATCGTGCGCGATGCCGGAGTATTCGGAGATCTGCGACGAGGTTGTTGTTGCCCGAGATGCCGCGCAACTGATGGCAAAGGCCGCTGAACTGGGGCACGCACTTCGCTGATGTCACTGCACTTCACCGATGTCACTGCGCGATCCGTCGTGAACTAGTTTGATCTCATGTCCGAAATCAGGGGATCGATCTGGCGGCCGATCGCGGCGCTGACAGTGCTCGGCGCCGTGTGTGGGTTGGTGGCGCTCGGCGTGTTTCAGTGGTGGTGGAACTCGTTGGCATCACCTCATATTCTCACCGGCGGGTCCTATCGGGAGCCGTTTGCCGAGCCGACATACACCGGGCCCATATTCATGGACCTCTTTCCGGCAGAACCTGCTCCGTGGCTGTATTCGGGACTGGTCCTCGGACCGACGGCGATTACGCCGGGCGATCGATCAGAGCGCTAGCAACGCGCGCGAGCCCAGTCGAGGATCCGCCAAGGGGCGTAGCGCCAACCGCAGCAAGACCAGGGCGTTGTCGTCGCCGGCGATCCTGTTGACTTTCAACGTATTGCACTCGATGCACTGGTGAACGAGCATCCACTCACCGTCCTGCCGTACCGACAGGGACAGCGCCGCCATGGCACCTCTGCACTGTTGTGCTCGGTCGCCCGGAACGCGACCATCGACGTGGCGGCTTGCCAGACAGTTCGGGCAGTGGTTCCGATGAGCGGTACCCGGTGCCGCAATGGAGATGTCCAAACGGCATGCGAGACAACGGAAGCTCGATCCTTGTTCTCCGCCGATTCCGTGCAATACGTGCTTGGTCCGTTGCGGTGCCCGCCGCGCGCGGGTGCTGGGATTCCTACGTGGCATCTGCTTTCTCACCCCTCACAAGTCGCCGAAGGCTTCGAGCGGGAAGGGTGGTTGTGCGAGCGGCCGCACCGCCATCCTCATCAACAACAACTGGTTGTCGTCACGGCTTACGGGGTTGGAGGTGAGTTCGAGGCACTGTGCGCAGCGGTGGATGATCATCCAATCGCCGCTTCGCAGCACCGCGATCGAAATGGGGGCCATCCGCATTCCGCAGTCCGACGGTCCACCTTCCACCTGGTCGAACAGGTGTCGGGAATGCAGGCAACTGGGGCAGTGGTTTCGGCGATCACCATCGGGGTCGTAGGTCATGACGGTGAGTCCGCACTGAATGCACGAGAAGGTGTCGGTTTTCGAGATGGAATTGTGTGATTGAGGCACTGGAGAACTCCTAGCTGAGTGAACAAAGCAGGTAGGAGCAGGCCGAGTGGCCTCGCGGCTGTCAGTCCGTCGTTTCGGGGATCAGCAAGTGACCCTCGAGGTTGCCGGCAGTGCAGGGACGAGAGGCGCGCTCGGCGCGGGCTGGGTCATAAACACCTTCTGGATCGGTACTACGGGCCGCTCTGGCCAGAACCGAAAGTACAACGGGACCTGATTGCCGCGCCATCTATTTTCCGGCGACGACTACCTGCCCGAACGGGTAGGTAAGTGCCTCTCCTTCGGTGGGTGTGCCCCGACTGCTGTCCGCGTAGGCTCGGGGCCAGCACTTGTAAGGTGGATCACACCAGTTGGTGCTCGGGCGAGCGAGCTGGGAATTCGCGAAGCGGTGATCTCGGTGCCGCGCGAGAGGAGAGTGGGGTCGTGTCCGTGGCATATCCGGATGCTGTGAACCACGGTGTTCATCGCCGCGGCACTGCTGCTCGACTGGTCAAATTTCACGCCCCCGAGATCGTCTTCGGTATCGGTTCCCTGGTCGAGGCAGCACACGCGACTCTGCGGTTCGGCGGGTTCCGCCCGTTTCTGGTCACCGATCCCGGCTTGATCGACGCGGGATGGGTCAGCGAACTCGAGGACCATCTCACGGAGCAGGGCTTGACCGCGACAGTGTGGTCAGGGCTGACGCCCAACCCCAAGGACTTCGAGATCGCGGCCGGATTCGAGGTGTACCAGGAAGGCGAGTGCGACGTCATCATCGCGCTCGGTGGCGGTTCCGTCATCGACGCGGCAAAAGGTGTAGCCGTCCTCGCTGCCAACGGCGGCAACATACTCGACTACGAGGGTGTCGATCAGGCGACAAAACCGATCCCGCCGTTGGTGATGGTTCCCACCACGTCCGGCACCGGCGCTGACGTGTCGCAGTTCTGCATCGTCACGGACACGACCCGCGGCACCAAGATCACCATCATCGGCCGTGCCCTCGTGCCAGATGTGACGGTCATCGATCCGCGGTTGCTCACGACGATGCCCGAGTGGCTCAATGCAGCAACGGGATTGGACGCACTGACGCACGGAATCGAAGCCTTCGTCTCACTGGCGCACAATCCGTTGACCGATCATCACGCGCTCCGCGCAGTCGGCCTCGTGACGGAGAATCTGGTGAACACGATCCAGGACCCGATGGAGATGGAAGCTCGATCGGTGATGGCGCAGGCGAGTCTCGAGGCCGGTTTGGCGTTCACCAACGCGATACTCGGAGCCGCGCACGCCATGAGCCATCAGGTGGGCGGCATGCTCGACCTGCCGCACGGCGTCATCAACGGAATTCTGTTGCCCCACGTCATCCGATTCAATTCCACGACGGATGCTGCCCCCTTTGTTGCCATCGCTGCGGCGCTGAGCCTTCCTGAACAGCACGGCACCCCGGAGGAAGCAGCGCTGGCGGTGGCCGACCGGGTCGAACGTCTTGCCCGGGAGGTTGGGGTCCCGAAGGGGCTGGGGGAGTTGGGTGTTCGCGAGGAAGACCTCAGTCGACTTGCCAGCTTCGCGTTGCTCGACGCCTGCATGTCCACCAATCCCAGGGAAGCGACGCAGGAGCAGATGGTGGCGTTGTTCCGAGGTGCGTTGTGAAGAGGGACAGTGTGATGCGGTGCAGGGTGATGCGGTGCAGGGTGAAGCGGTGCAGACGATGACCGCGGACCTGTCGCGGCTCACCGGATTACGTTCGGGTAAGAGTTCGTTTTATCCGCAGTACCGCGGCGCTGCCGAGCGTCTCGAACGCGTCGTGCATGCGTTGGAATTGATCTCGCGGGCTTTGGTGCGGACCGTCGAGGGGCCGGAAACCCTCGTTTGCGCGGTCGCGGAAGCCGCCCGTGCTCATCTGAGTGCCAACTGGATAGTCTTCGCCTTGGCCGACGGAACATTGCCCGACGCCGGACCACGGCGATTGGTTCTCGGCCCGGACGCCACCCCTTTTCTGGTGGACAACGTGGAGGGGCCACCCCTTCCGGAGGATGTCGTCGAATGCCTCGACGACATCCGGTGCGGAAGAATCGAATCAAACTCGGTGATCGACGCTCATTACGCGTTTGTGCCGATCGTGCTCGGCGGCGGTGTGGTCGGCGCCTTTGCTGCCTGGACGCCGGCTAACCGGACACTCGATACGACGGACGGAGCCGTGCTCAGCATTCTGGCCAGCCAGACTGCTGTGGCCCTGCAGAACTCGGCGCTCTACCAGCGCGGACAACTACTGCTCGAACGAGCCGAAGACGCATATGCGGAGGCCAATCGCACTGCAGCCGACCTCGCGGTGCGCAACAGCGAATTGGAGTCCACGCAGCGTCAACTCGGAGTGGCTCACCGGCACCAGGTGGTCGACGACGAACGGCACCGGATCGCCCGCGAACTTCACGACAGCGTGACACAGGCTGTGTTGTCGGCCGGCATGCAGATCGAGGTCTGCCGGAGCGACATCCCGGAGGCGGAACGCAGTGAAAGACTGGACTTGGCAAAGGATTTGACCAGGCGGGCGGTCGAGCAGCTTCGCTCGGCGATCTACGCGCTCAATCATTCCTCGGACGCGGACCGGACGTCGCTGCCCGAGATGCTCGAGCAGCTCGGCGTGGTTCACATGCCGGACGAGTTGGCGGTCAGCGTTCGCGTCGGCGGCACCCCGACCGAGCTTCCAGGCGATGCCGAACACGCTCTTCTGCGGATCGCGGGGGAGGCACTGTTCAATGTTGCGGTGCATGCCCATGCGTGTCGAGCGGTCCTGCGGTTGACCTATCGAGCGGATACGGTGCTGCTGTCGGTTTCCGACGACGGTGACGGCGACCCTGCGCGGATGCGTCTGATCCTCAAACTCGCAGCCACCAACGACGTCGACGGCCGTCATCGCGGACTGGCGAACATGCAGACACGAACTCTCGAGTTGGGTGGTGCGCTCGAAGTTCGGCGCGCGCGGATCGGTGGAATTCAGATTCTCGTGCGACTGCCACTACCACTGCCACAGGCACTTCCGCTCCAGGCGGATGTCGACAATCTTTGCTCCACCACTGAAATCGAGAGCGAGGAATCATGACCACTGCGCGTCCCGTCATCACCCGCGGAGCATCGCCGGTTCAGGGATTGGTTCGAATCGTCCTGGTCGACGACCATGCAATTTTGCGGCAAGGGCTCCGCTCGGTTCTCGAGCGCGAAAGCGACCTCGAGATCGTGGGGGAGGCTTCGTCTCTCGCCGAGGCGCTTGCCGTGGTCGACAAGGTGGGCCCGGACATCGTCTTGATGGATCTGAAACTCTCCGCCAGTTCCGACTACGAGGGACTGACCCTTTGTGGCCAGTTGTCTACGGCGCATCCCGGGCTCGGACTGTTGGTTCTCACCACCTTTCTCGACGATCAACTGGTGGTGCGAGCGGTACACGCGGGTGCTCGCGGCTATGTCGTCAAAGACGTCGACACCACCGAATTGGTACGTGCGATCAGGGCGGTCTCGCGGGGTGAGAGTGCGTTCGATTCTCGCAGCGCATCGGCTGTCGTCCGATCGCTCAACGGGCAGTCGTCATCCAAAGAACGATTGACCGATCGTGAACTCGAAGTACTGAGACTGCTCGCAAACGGCTTGTCCAACATCAAGATCGGTGAGCGACTGTTCATCTCGCCGACCACGGTCAAGTTCCACGTCAGCAACATCATGCGCAAACTCGAGGTGAGTCGGCGAGCAGAGGCCGTCTACGCCGCGAGTAAGCAAGGTCTGATCTAGCTCCGCTCGGAGACCGCCCAGGCGCGCAGCGCCTGATGCTGTACGAGGAGCACGCTCGATCGAGTTGTGAGCAGAGTCGACGCGGTCATCTCGGCAGTCAGACCCACTGCGATTCGCAATACCAGGACCTCACGTTGGTCGTCGGTGAGGCGACGTGGGCGTTTGAATTGTCCGTCGATGTTGCGTGACTGCGGAATTGACGCAATCCGTTGCGAGGCCAACTCGTAGGCGAAGTTCTCGATGCGTGTGTCGGCCGAGATCGTTTCGGACATGCGTGTGACGACGTCCAGGGTGCATTGATGGGCGAGATCGTCGGCGAATGTTGCGACAGGCGTCCCGAGAAGCCTGGCGCGATAGTAGAGAACGACGCGAGGGTGCAATCGGGCCAGGAGTTTCGACAGTGCGTGATGATCGCCGGCGAATGCCCCGGCGGCGTTGCGGTTCAAGGAAATCGATTGTTCACAGGTTTCGGGTGAAGCGGTTCGTGCGGAGGGTGGCGTCGGTGAAGTCTTCGCGCCCCTGATCGACAGCTTCATCAACAACTCCTCGGGTACAGCGCACCTCATCATGCTGGAACGAGAATTGAGGTACCCCACCGAAAATGCGGGTAAACCTGAAGTTACCTTCCAGGTGTCCTGTCTTTTCGCTGGGAGCGCCAGTCCGCGAGCATGCGCGGCATTTCCGCGGCCATGAAGTCGAAGAAGTCGCGCAGATCTTCCATACGATCGCCGGCCGTAGTGCCTTCACCGAGGACCCGAATGCCCTCGTCCGCAACTGCCGAGACCTGGTAGAGGGACGATTGTTTCGTGACAAACGCGTCGGCCCACATGTCGACGCTGACGCAGTAGTGCTGACGCCTCGATCCGGGGACGGCCACTCGCTCGATCAATCCGACTTGCTGGAGGTATCTGACTGCTCCGGAAATGGCGGCGGGGCTCACTCCCAATCGGGATCCGAGATCTCCTGGCGTGGACGAGGGTGTCTCGCTGGTCATCAACGCGGCCCACACGCGGGCAGGCATCGGCGGAAAACCCATGTCGCTCAGAACGAGTGAGAGTCGTTCGACAAAATGTCGGCTCTCGTCCGGTGCAACGGTGTGGCTGGTGTCGGTCATCGGAACCCTTCGATCTTTTCTTCTTTTCTATCTTCACACATTTGTGAAATCGGCGTACGGTCAAATTCATGGGTGCGGCAATTTCAGTGAAAAGCCTCGTCAAGACCTTCGGTACCACCCGCGCGCTGGACGGCCTCGACCTCGAAGTCTCAGCGGGTGAAGTGCACGGATTCCTGGGACCGAACGGCTCTGGAAAGTCGACCACTATTCGGGTGCTCCTCGGCCTGCTCCGCTCGGACTCCGGAGACGCAACTGTTCTCGGCGGCGATCCGTGGCGAGACGCTGTTACCTTGCATCGACGTCTCGCTTACGTGCCTGGCGACGTGAATCTGTGGCCCAACCTCACCGGCGGGGAGGCTATCGATCTGTTGGCGGGTCTGCGCGGTGGCTTGGACCGAAAACGCCGCAGCGAGTTGCTCGATCGCTTCGAACTTGACCCGACCAAGAAGGCGCGGACGTACTCGAAAGGTAATCGGCAGAAGGTTGCACTCGTGGCGGCGTTTTCGTCCGACGTCGACCTTTACGTACTCGACGAACCGACATCGGGGCTCGACCCGTTGATGGAAGCGGTGTTTCAGGACTGCGTCGAAGAGGTGGCTCACGCCGGAAAGACGGTCCTGCTGTCGAGCCACATCCTCGCCGAGGCCGA
Organism: Rhodococcus sp. P4_F3_2; assembly: GCF_056401335.1. NCBI lineage: Bacteria > Bacillati > Actinomycetota > Actinomycetes > Mycobacteriales > Nocardiaceae > Rhodococcus > Rhodococcus sp. P4_F3_2. Next base: position 14,211 of record NZ_JBFUJN010000026.1, on the reverse strand, counting down.
AGCGCTGTGCGATCGCGTGAGCATCATCCGCGACGGGCGGACGGTGGAAGAGGGAACGCTGTCCGAACTCAGGCATCTCACGCGCACGTCCATCTCGGCGGAGACACAGCGCCAGATCGGCGGACTCGACGGACTCGACGGGCTCGGCGGGGTCCACGACGCGGTGATCGACGGTAACCACGTCACCTGCGAAGTCGACAGCGCGCAACTCGGACCACTCATGACGTACTTGGTCGGATTCGGAATCGTGGCGCTCACTTCCACTCCGCCGACACTCGAAGAACTCTTCTTGCGTCATTACGGTGACGAGCGCGCCAGGGAGACTTCGGTCCACCTGCGAGCCGAGACCGGTGTACGGCCATGACCGTTGTTGTCGAGGCCGCTCCACCGGTACCGGCCTCGGCAAGTCAATTCACCGGCACGCGCCGACTGGTCCGGTTGGCTTTGCGACGGGACCGAATTCAGCTTTCCGTGTGGGTCATCTCGATCGTCCTGTTCATGCTGCTGGTTGTCGCCAGTGTGACCGGGCTGTACTCGACCCCCGAGGAGTTACGAAACATCGCAGTCAGTTCTGCGGTATCGCCGGTGGCGCTGGCGACCAACGGAATCGTGTCCGGCGATTCGCAGGGCGCGATAGTCGCCAGTCAGTCGGTGCTCGTGTTCGCGTTGGTGGCGGCATTGATGAGCACCCTTGCGGTGGTTCGTCATACACGACAGAACGAGGAGACCGGCCGTGCCGAGATGATCGGTGCTGCGGTGGTGGGTCGGCGAGCGCTTCTGACGTCCGCACTGATTGTCACGGTCGGTGCAAACCTGGTTCTGACATTGGGAATTGCGCTGGGATCGATCGCCGTCGGTTTGCCGGTGTTTGGTTCGCTCGCGTTGGGTGCCTCGATAGGTGGGGCCGGAATCGCGTTTGCCGGCGTGGCGGCGGTGACTGCGCAGATCACCGACGGTGCTCGTACGGCCAACGGTCTGGCGGGTGCCGCGATCGGTGTTGCCTTCATGCTGCGCGCGATCGGCGACGTGAACAGTACGGTCGTCGACGACGGAACTCGCGTGGTGAGCGGTTGGTTGTCGTGGCTTTCGCCGATCGGATGGGCGCAACAGATCAGACCTTTCGACGACGACGCCTGGTGGATCCTGTTGTTGCTGATCGGATTTGCGGTTGTGCACGTGATGGTGGCGTTTGTTCTCATCAGCCATCGTGATCAGGGAGCGGGGCTCGTACAGCCCCGGCCCGGCCCGCCGACCGCAGCATCGTGGTTGCCGTCGGCTTGGGGCCTGGCGTGGCGCATGCAGCGAATGACGATGTTCTGGTGGATCTTTGCCGTTGTCATTCTCGGGTTCGCCTACGGCGCTGTGGGCAACGAGATCGACGCGATGGTGGGATCGTCGCAGCAAACCGCGGAGATGTTCGAGAAACTCGGTGGCGGCGGTACGGATCTGGTGGATTCGTACTTGGCCACTGCGCTCGGTCTCACCTCGATTGTCATCGCGGCATATTCGGTCCAGAGTCTTCTCCGGATGCGGGGTGAGGAAACATCGGGACGGCTCGAACCGTTGCTGGCAACCTCTTTGTCGCGGTGGAGGTGGATGCTTTCCCACCTGGGTGTGGTTGTGGGTGGGGTGATCCTCGCGCACGTCTTGATGGGTGCCTTCACCGGATTTGCCTTCGGGCTCGTCACGGATGACGTCGGCGGCAACACACTCCGGATGACTGGCGCCGCCTTGGCCTATCTACCCGCGGTGCTTGTAGTCGTGGGGTTGGTGTCGTTGGCTTTCGGACTGTTTCCGACGTACGCGTCGGCGCTCTCCTGGGGAATCTTGGCGGCATGCATCGTGCTCGGGCAACTCGGAACGTTGCTGAAGCTTCCACAGTTAGTGCTGGATCTGTCACCCTTCACCCACGTGCCGGGTGCCCCCGCCGAGCCAGTGACAGTTCTACCGCTGCTGGCAATGATCGTTGTGGCAGTAGTGCTTTCGACAGCATCGCTTGTTGCGTTCCGTCGTCGCGACCTCCAGGGGTAGTAGGGCTGAACTCAATTGGGAGTTCAACCCAGAATTCGACGAAGCTGGCGAGCCCGAGCAGCGAGCCGTCCGGTCGAGTCGAATAGTTCGGATTCGTCAACACAGAGAGTGTCTGTCGCCCAGGCGGTCCCGTGGCGTAGGCGATACCACGGTGACAGTGATTGGGGATCTGCCGTGAGGTGCTCCGGTGTGAAATGCGCGGTGAACTCGATAGTGGGTATAGCCACGGGCATCGTCAGTGTCGCGAACAATCCGGGCGGAAGCGCGTCGAGAAGGACCGCGGCGCGCTCTTGGGCCGTGAAATCGAGGTCTGTGAGCAATCGGATCCAGACGTCGAATTCCGGGGAGTCGCCACCGGCGAACGGCCTCGCGGAATTGATCGGCCGGATGTCGAGGTGCTGGGAGAACGGCACAAAATCCACCGGGATCTCCAGCGGCGGCAGGGTTGACGGGTCGGCCGGAGTCGGTTCGGCGACAGGGGCGGACATCGTTGTGCCTCCTGTGTCGCGGGCTAGCCGAACGAGAGCGGATCCCGAACCGGTCAGCGTGACGTGGCAACTGACGGTCCGCCCGCCCCGCATATCGTCGACAGTCAGCTCGGCCGGCCCCGGAGGGACGGGGCGGTCCAGGTGCGCCGTGACTGCCAGAGGTTCGGCTCCGGACGCGTCGGCAGCCACTCGCAGCATCCGTGCAACGGCGAGTCCGCCCTGAATGCCGTCGAAACTCCGCCAGCTGGAGTCGAATTCGGTGTGATGACACGCTGCGTCGGTCGACGGCGCTATCGTCGCGGACGCCTGACTATTAATTGCCATAGCCAGCACCTTAGGTGCTGACTATGGCTATGGCAAGCTAGGGTCTACTCGGGAGTGCTGGACGACCCACCGAAGAGCATGTAGATGAGGATCTGAAGAATGCCGAGAGGATTGATCTCGCCGAGGCTGCTCATGTGTGAGGAACTCCTGTTTGCGGGGATGGGTACTGTTGCGTCGCAACGTCACTGAAAGTACGGCAATTCAGACAATGCGGTGCGGAATTTACCGATAATTCACTGTCCGCGAGTCGGGCGACAGTGCAGGTAGGCGTCAGTGACTACGTCGAGAACGCGATTGCCGTGTGCGTCGACCAATTTCGCTGTGATGGTGACCAATCCCCGCGCGCGATTGTCGAACACGACGTTGTCGACGGTGACCTTTCCGCTCAGGGTGTCACCGGGGCGAAGTGGACGTAGGAAGCTCACGTCGCGCATGGACTTTCCGGCGATCACGTTCCACTGGTCGTAGAGACTGTCGACCACCAACTTCTGGCAGATCGACAGGGTGTGCAGCCCGCTGGCGATCAACCCGCCGAAGACCCCGGACCCGGCGGCTTCCTTGTCGATGTGAAACCACTGGGGATCCCACTGGGTTGCGAACTCGACGATCTCCTCTTCGGTCACCGAATACGAGCCCAATGGGATCACTTGGCCGATCTCGAGATCTTCGGCGAACACTGTGCGTTGGTGAAGGGCGGCCGAATCGTTCATGTCTGTGTGAATCTCCTGCGTGTTCCGGGTGTACTCGGAACATACTCCACGCAGTGCGTTCGGCTCCTTCGCAAGTCCTTGTCCAGGGTCACTAGAATCGTCACATGGTTGACGACGCGAAGATCGAGCCGAGGGCGCTGGCAGGAACGTGGCACTTCGAGCGCGACATCGTCGACCGCCTTTCCGGTTCCACCAAGCATGTCTTCGGCGAGACCACTATCTCCGACGCCGGTGACGGTCGGATGCGCTGGTACGAGAGTGGCACTCTGCGTGACGGCGATCTGGAATTGCCAGTGTTCCGGACTCTGTTCATTGCAAAGCGCGGCCTCGAATGGGCCGTGACATTCGAAGACGGCAGAGAGTTCCACGACTGGGCGCCGGGGGAGGAAGTCGAGCACCTGTGCGGTGCGGACACCTACCGCGGGCGAATCGACGTCACTGCAGTAGATGGATCGGCTTGGGCGGTCGTCTGGACCGTGACGGGGCCGAGCAAGAACTACACGATGACCACGCATCTCACCCGGCCCTGATCGCAGCGATCACCAGTTATTCGACGCCGATCGTCACCTCGGTGGACTTCACGAATACCGTTGCAGCTTGGCCTGGTTCGAGGTCGAGATCCAGTGCGGCGTCGCGGGTGATCGACGAAGTCACGATCTGGTTGCCGCCGTCCAACTTCACCTTGACCGTTGCCATGACGGTGCCGAGGTTGACCTCGGTGATGGTGCCGGTGAGTTGATTTCGTGTGGACAGTCGCATCTCTGAAACTCCTGTGCTCTGGGGTGGGTGTACTTCGACCATAATCCGATGGTCGCGTATCTACCCAGCGATTCCGCAGGTGCGGACATGCGGGCACCGCAGGTGCGCGAATATTGTCGGGCGGTGGAGGTAGATTCCGGTCATGACTGAACCCGTGAAAGGCCCGGCGTCGTATTTTCGGTCGATCGAGAAGAAATACGGTCGGCCGATCGGTGAGTGGCAAGAGCTGATCAGAAGCTCAGACCTCACCAAGCATATGGAATTGGTGAATTGGTTGAAGTCGGAGCACGGGATGGGGCATGGGCACGCGAATGCACTTGTCGCCCATACGCTGAAAGAAGGCTAGTTCTTTTCAGGCGGCCGATGCATCCAGCACCAACCAGCCGCCGTGATGCTCGAATACTTCGAACGGCACACCGGTCTGCCGGCCGACCGCACGCAGTGACTCGAGATCGAACGTACGGATGTGGCCGTGGCACGCGGTGGCTTCGTCTTCGAAGGGGACGGCTATGACGACCCGTTGACGTGCGATTCGGAGTGCCTGCGCGATCACGGCTTCGCCGACCGAGTCGTCGACGTGCTCGAGGAGATGAATTGCGGTGACGGTGTCGGCGCTGTTGTCCGGTGCCGGTACTTCACCCGCGTCGCAGATCACCGTGTCGATCGTGATGCCGAGTTCGGGGGCTACCGCGTCGAGCAGGATCATCGTTCCGGGCAGGATGTCCGTGGCGGTCACGTCCATTCCGGCGCGCGCGAGCCGCAGGGGCAGGAAACCGAAGCAGGAACCCAGATCGAGTACGGAACCGCGAACCAGTTCTTCGGCTTTGTCGTGAATCGGCGCGAAATCTGCAGTGCCGTCGAGTAGTTCGGCAAGGGAGTTCCGGTAGTAGGTGGTCCAGGATTCGAGAGCGCCGTCCACGGTGGACCGAACCAGTCCGACCATCGTCAACTCGAATTCGTCCTGACCGAACTCCGCGTCCTGGATCGACGAGGTGACTCCGGCTACGAGTCGCTCGCTCAGATCGGCGGGAGTGAGGGAGTGCCTGACGTGGAGTCGGCCGCCTCGACGATCGAGCGAGATCGGACCGGAATCGACACGTTCGACGGTGACATGCCCCAACGACCACAAGCCCGGCGTCGACGGTGCCAGTGAATCCAGGACCGGTTCGTTCGTGATGGTGGACATGATCGCCTTTCTCAGGTGGTGATGCTTCTCAGGTGGTGATGCCGGTCCGCAAGGACTGCGTGCCTGTTTTCAAGAGTTCCGGTAGCTCGAGTGAATCGTCGGTGAGCCACTGTTCGTACGCCGACATGGCGACCCCGAGCAGAAGATAGCCGACCGTGCGTGGGCCGTGATCGGTCGGCTCGAGATTCATTCGGCGTGCGACGTAGTCGGCGACCACCTGCCGCCAACCTTCGTACATCACCACAGAGTATGCCTGAAGCGTCGGAACTTCGAGGATCAATTCCATTCGTTTGCGATGTACCGCAGTCTCTTCCGGTGGGAAGGTGTTGAACGTCAACAATGCGGATTCGAGTGCGTCGACCAACGGTATGTCAGCGGGCAGTGAATCCAGGTGCTCGCGCATCTCGTCGAGATGTCCGTCGAAGTCGCCCCAGGGGACGGCGTTCTTGGACGGAAAGTAGCGAAAGAAAGTCCGACGCGCGATGCCGGCGGCGTCGGCTATCTGGTCGACGCTCACCTCGTTGAAGCCGACGGTGGAGAACAGTTCGATGCCGATCGTGCTGATTCCCTCCCTCGTTGTGGAGGGGCGACGACCTATCCGAGCGGACGGTTTCTTGCGGCTACGCATACTTTTTTCGCTCCATGTGTGTCATTCTGCACTCGATGCCATTACAGTGGTGAACCGAGTCACAGTGAAGTCCCACTAGTGACCACCAACTCCCAGGTTGGAAGTCTGATCTACAGACTTCCAGACGGAGTGCGACCGCAGGAGGAATCCATGTCAGATCGTGACAACAAGGCGCTCGAGAACGACCTCGTCGAGGAGTCCCTCGTTGAGGAAGTTTCCATCGACGGCATGTGCGGCGTGTACTGACCGTGTCTGCTTTGGATCTCGATGCGGGGTGGAAACTCCACCCGCAGGTAGCGCTTCGCCCCGAACCTTTCGGGGCGTTGCTCTACCACTTCGGAACGCGCAAGCTGTCGTTCCTGAAGAACACGACCATCGTTGCGGTGGTCAAGGCGTTGCCAGACCATCCTGATGTCAGGTCCGCACTACGTGCGCAAGGCATCGAAGATGACGCGGCTCCCCAATATGCCCGCGCGCTGAGCACTCTCGCCGATTCGCACATGATCGTGCCTGTCTGAGCCAGACGCTCGCCCCCACGTGCGGAACAGCCCTTCTGCACGTTCGCCCGCTTCATTTCTTCGCGAGGACGCAGCCATGACCTCAGTTCTTGAACAGCCCTCTCCGCCCGCCAAGGTGGGTCGCCTCGTCGATCAGTTCGAACTCGGACTCGACGCCCCCATCTGCCTGACGTGGGAACTCACCTACGCCTGCAACCTGTCCTGCGTGCACTGCCTTTCGTCGTCGGGTCGCCGTGACCCCAACGAGCTGAGCACCGAACAGTGCAAGTCCATCATCGACGAGCTGCAACGTATGCAGGTCTTCTACGTCAACATCGGTGGCGGCGAGCCGACGGTACGCTCCGACTTCTGGGAGCTCGTCGATTACGCAACGGACCACCAGGTTGGCGTGAAGTTCTCCACCAACGGCGTGAAGATCGACAAGAAGGTCGCGGCACGGCTTGCGGCCAGTGACTACGTCGACGTGCAGATTTCCATCGACGGTGCCACCGCTGAGGTCAATGACGCTGTGCGCGGGCCTGGTTCGTTCGCAATGGCCGAGCGGGCTCTCGCGAACCTGAAGGAAGCCGGCTTCAAGGACGCCAAGATTTCGGTGGTCGTCACGCGGCACAACGTCAGTCAGCTCGACGAGTTCAAGGCTCTCGCGGACAAGTACGACGCGACCCTGCGCATCACTCGACTGCGCCCTTCGGGCCGCGGCGCCGACGTGTGGGACGACCTGCACCCACGCCCCGAGCAGCAGCGTGAGCTCTACAACTGGTTGGTGGCCAACGGCGAAGGCGTCCTGACGGGCGACTCGTTCTTCCACCTCTCCGCGTTCGGCGATGCACTGCCCGGTCTCAATCTCTGTGGCGCGGGCCGCGTCGTGTGCCTGATCGACCCGGTCGGTGACGTCTACGCATGCCCGTTCGCGATTCACGAGCAGTTCCTCGCCGGAAACATCGTGAAAGACGGTGGATTCCAGGAAGTCTGGCAGCACTCGGACCTGTTCGAGGAGCTGCGCTCGCCGCAGACCGGTGGCGCCTGCAGCAAGTGCAATCACTACGACTCCTGCCGGGGTGGCTGCATGGCAGCCAAGTTCTTCACCGGACTGCCGATGGACGGACCTGACCCCGAATGCGTCATCGGTAACGGTGAAATGGCATTGGCGTCGGCGGGAGAGGTCCCTAAGTCCAGCGTCGACCACTCCCGTTCCGGTCAACGTAAGACCCCACGTGCATCGGTGCCACTGACACTGATGATGCGTCCGCCCGCCAAGATTTGTGACGAAAACCCGCTTGCGGGAATGCAGTAACTACTGCGCGATACCGACAGTGCGGCGAAAGCTGCACCCCAGAGAGGTCAGTTCAATGGCTAAGAATGCTTTCTTCGAGACGGTGGCAGAAGCACAGCGCCGTGCGAAGAAGAGGTTGCCCAAGTCCGTGTACGCGGCGTTGGTGGCAGGATCCGAGAAAGGGCTGACGGTCGACGACAACGTCGCGGCATTCAGCGAACTGGGTTTCGCTCCTCACGCTGCGGGACTGTCGGACAAGCGCGAGATGTCCACCACCATTATGGGCCAGGACATTTCGTTGCCCGTCATGATTTCACCGACAGGTGTGCAGGCAGTGCACCCCGACGGTGAGGTAGCGGTAGCTCGTGCGGCTGCAGCACGGGGAACAGCCATCGGACTGAGTTCTTTCGCCAGCAAGTCCATCGAAGAAGTTGCCGCGGCCAACCCGCAGGTCTTCTTCCAGATGTATTGGGTCGGCAGCCGCGACGTGCTCCTGCAGCGTATGGAGCGCGCTCGCGCTGCCGGTGCCAAGGGCCTGATCATCACCACCGACTGGTCCTTCTCGTACGGTCGCGACTGGGGCAGCCCGTCCATCCCCGAAAAGATGGACCTCAAGGCGATGTTCCAGTTCGCTCCCGAGGGCATCATGCGCCCGAAGTGGTTGCTGGAGTTCGCCAAGACCGGCAAGATCCCCGACCTGACAACACCCAACCTCGCGGCTCCCGGCCAGCCGGCACCGACGTTCTTCGGCGCGTACGGCGAGTGGATGCAGACCCCGCTTCCGACTTGGGAAGACATCGCCTGGCTTCGTGAGCAGTGGGGTGGACCGTTCATGCTCAAGGGCATCATGCGCATCGACGACGCCAAGCGAGCTGTCGACGCCGGTGTCTCCGCTATCTCGGTCTCCAACCACGGTGGTAACAACCTCGACGGCACCCCGGCGCCGATCCGCGTGCTCCCGGGCATTGCCGAGGCCGTGGGCGATCAGGTGGAAGTTGTTCTCGACGGCGGCATTCGACGCGGCGGCGACGTCGTCAAGGCGCTAGCACTCGGAGCCAAGGCCGTCATGCTCGGGCGCGCCTACCTGTGGGGTCTCTCGGCAAACGGCCAGGCCGGTGTCGAGAACGTGCTCGACCTGATGCGGATGGGCATCGACTCGGGGCTGATGGGCCTTGGCCACTCGTCCATCACCGAACTGAGCCCGGCAGACCTGGTGATCCCGGAAGGCTTCACGCGCTCACTGGGCGCCAGCTGAGATTGCGGTTCCGATAGAGCTGTGAGTTGACACTCGACGAACACACAACCCTGGCCGGACGCTTCGTCCGGTCCAGGGTTGTTTTCGGTCCGCATGAGACCAATCTTGCTGTGGGGAGATCGCTTTCCGATCGGCACCGTGCGTACTACCAGCGCCGCGCCGAGGGCGGAGCCGGGATCGTCGTCACCGAAGTGGCCTCGGTATTGGAGAACGACTGGCCGTACGAGCGTGCACCGCTGGCGTCGGAATGCGGCCCGGGGTGGCAGTCGATCGCGGCTGCATGTGCTCCGTACGGAACGCTGGTTCTTGCCGGGCTCGGTCATACCGGCATGCAGGGATCGAGCGCCTACTCCCAGTCGGTGCTGTGGGGACCGTCAAGAGTGGCCGACCCGGTGACGCGTGAGTTGCCGATGGCAATGGGGCAGCCGGAAATCGACCAGTTGATGGCCGGCTTTCGTGAAGCGTCGGCAATGGCCATCGCTTCGGGAATGGACGGAGTGGAACTCGATGCCGGTCCTCGAAGCATTCTGCGGCAGTTCCTTTCGGGTCTGACCAACACTCGGCAAGACCGATACGGCACTGATCGCGTTGCCCTTGTTCGCGAGATCATCTCGGCAGTGCGCGAGGAAGTCGGGTCGGACCACGTTGTCTCCCTGCGGTTGTCCTGCGACGAGGAAGCGCCATGGGCGGGACTGACACCCGATCTCGCCGCCGGTTTTGCACGCGATCTGTCGCCACTACTCGATCTCCTTGTCGTCGTTCGTGGCGGACTCTATTCGTCAGAGGGGTACCGACCCGACTTTCACTGCCCGCCGAACTTCAACCTCGATCTGTGCCGTGAGATCAAGGCCGCGGTCTCGATTCCGGTTGTCGTGCAGGGGAGCGTCGTGGACATCGCCGACGCTCGTGCAGCGCTGGAAGTGGCCGAGTTCGTCGAGATGACCAGGGCCCAGATCGCGGACCCGGACCTGGTCGTGAAGGCCGCGCGCGGTGATCGTCCACGGCCGTGTGTGCTCTGCAATCAGACGTGCCTCGTGCGTGATCCTCGCAACCCGGTCGTGACGTGCGTGGGGAATCCGAGCGCGGGTTTCGAGACGGTGGACCCCGATGAGCGAGAGCAGATTTCGACACCGGGAGCCGTGCTGGTCGTGGGGGGTGGCCCCGCCGGGATGGAGGCCGCGCGGATCTCGGCGGTGGCGGGCCACTCGGTCACACTCGTCGAGAGTTCATCGCAGTTCGGCGGCATGATCCGAACTTTTGCGCGAGGTGACGGCCGCAGCCGGTTCACACTCCTCGCGCAGTGGCTCGAGGACGAATGCCGTCGTGGCGGCGTGACGATGCGGACCGGGGCGGCGGTCGACGCGCAGGACCTGAGTGATGCACGTAGTCGGGGCGAGCTGGTTGTGGTTGCCACCGGTAGTGCTGCGCGGCCGCCGACGTATCCGGTCGACGACTCGGTTCGGTGGTTGGATGCGTCGGAAGCCTTCGGGAAGTTGACCACCGTGGGGCCGGGTCCGGTCGCGCTGATCGATCCGCTCGGTGGACCGATCGCGGTGGCGCTCGCAGAAGCACTCGCGGTCCAGGGCGTCTCCGTCTCGATTGTGACCCCGGACAGCATCGTCGGTTCGAGGCTCGGTGCGAGTGGGGATCTGGTCGGCGCCAACACGCGCATCCAGCAGGCCGGGGTCACCAGGGTGCTCGCGTCCCGTGTCATCGAAATCGCCTCAGGGGCCGTCTGCGTCGAGCACGTTCATACCGGCGAGCGGTCACAGCTCGAGTGTGAAGTGGTGATCGACTGCTCGCCCCGTCTGCCGAACGAAACGCTGAAGGAAGCGGCCGACATCCAGGTGGGTGACTCGGTTGCCCCGAGAACTGTTCTCGAATCCATCCGCGAAGGGCGCTTTGCAGGGTTTACTACTAGAACGAGTTTCAATTCTGCAGAGAGGGCTATCTCATGACACAGGGTTCAGTTCGTTCGCTCGAAGGTCGCGTTGCTTTCATCACCGGCGCAGCGCGCGGTCAAGGACGTGCGCACGCGGTCAAGATGGCGCGCGAGGGAGCAGCGATCAYCGCAGTCGACGTGTGCGCGTCGGTGGCGTCGGACAATTCTTACGACGCAGCAACTTCCGAGGATTTTGCCGAGACGATACGTCTGGTCGAAGCGGAGGGTGGGAAGATCCTCGCTCGCGAGGTAGATGTCCGTGACGGCGCAGCGCTCACCGCGGTGGTCAAGGATGGTGTCGAGCAGTTCGGACGCCTCGACATCGTGGTCGCCAATGCCGGGGTCTGCAACTGGAATCGATTCTGGGAAATGTCGGACGAGCAGTGGGAAACCCTGATCGACATCAACCTGACCGGAGTCTGGAAAACCCTCAAGGCATCGGTGCCGGCGATCATCGAAGGTGGGCGCGGTGGATCGATCATCGTGGTCAGTTCGGTGGCCGGACTCAAGGCGCTGCCCGGACAGGCGCACTACGCGAGCGCCAAGTTCGGTCTCGTCGGTCTGACGCAGGCCGCGGCAAAGGAACTGGGGGAGTACAAGATCAGGGTCAACTCGATCCACCCTTACGGAGTAAATACGCCGATGGGGGTCGACCAGGGCGCGCTCGAGGTATTTGCAAAGTTTCCGCAGTACCTTCCCAACTTCACTCCGATCCTCTCGGACATCGCGTTCGCCGAACCCGACGAGATCGCCGATACCGTTCTGTGGCTCGCGGGTGACGGTTCACGCACCGTCACGGCAAGTCATATCGCTCTCGATCAGGGAAACTCCAAGGTCTGATGACGCCGTACCCGCGCCTCTTCGCGCCACTGCGCCTGGGCAACCTGACACTCCGCAATCGGGTCGTGTTCTCCGCACACCTGACCAATTACGCGGAGAACGGGTTGCCGACGGAGCAGCACGCGAGCTACTACGAGGCGCGGGCACGGGGCGGTGCGGGTCTGATCATCACCGAGGAACACTCGACGCATCCTTCGGATCGACCGTACGAGAAGATGATTGCGGGCTATCGGCCGGAAGCGATCGAGGGATACCGGCGGATCACCGACGCCGTTCATGCACATGGTTCGTCGATTCTCGCGCAGATCAACCACAATGGGGGTCAGGGCGCTGGAACCTATTCGCGATCGCCGCTGTTGGCGCCGAGCGCCGTTGCGGATCCGTTGTTCCGCGAGGTGCCCAAAGCTGTCGACGACGCGGACATCGCCGAGATTCTCGCAGGGTTCGCCCTTGTTACGCGCAACTGCGTCGCCGGTGGCTTCGACGGGGTGGAATTGCAGGCGTCGCAGTCGTCCGTCGTGCGCGCGTTTCTGGCACCCTCGACCAACCTGCGCACCGATCGCTACGGCGGGGGCGTGGCAAATCGTGCTCGTTTCCTTCTCGAAGTGCTCGGGGTACTGCGTAAGGCCATCGGCCCGGATCGTGTGCTCGGTGTGCGCCTGAGTGGATACGAAGGAACGCGGGGTGGCATCGAACTGTCCGACGCGGTAACCACCGCCCAACTGATCGAAGCTGACGGTCACGTCGACTACATCAACACCACCGTCGGAATGGCCACGGAAACACTGCATCTGGTCGAAGCATCGATGGCTGTACCCACCGGCTACGCCAACTTCGTCCCGTCTGCGATCAGGGAGGTCATCGATCTTCCAGTCGTCGGAGTCGGCCGTTTCAAGACGCCGGAGCAAGCCGAAGCTGCACTCGAGGACGGTGTATGCGATCTGGTGGGCGTAGTTCGCGGGCAGATCGCCGATCCGGATTTCGTGAACAAGGCGCGTGCCGGTCAATCGTCACAGGTGCGAACCTGCCTGTCCTGCAACCAGGAATGCGTCGGGCGGATGGGTCTGGGGCGTTGGTTGGGGTGCACCGAAAATCCGCGCGCCGGTCGGGAATCGGTCCCACTGCCGATGCCGCGGCGACGGGGCCGCACGGTGATGGTAGTTGGCGGCGGCCCGGCCGGCCTGCAAGCTGCGGCCACCGCGGCCCAGCGAGGTCATGCGGTGACGCTGTTCGAGCGTGAACGAAGACTTGGCGGACAGATTCTTACCGCCTCGGTGGTATCGGTTCGCCGTGAGCTCGCCGACCTCGCGCGAAATCTCGAATCGGAGTGTCGCCGAAGCGGTGTGACGATCGAGCTGGGTGTTGGAGCTGACCTTGCGATTGTGGAGGAAAGGGCGCCCGACGTGGTAGTGATCGCAACCGGCGCGCGGCCCGTGCGCCCAACGTGGGCGGGTGGATCAGAGCGTGTCGTAAGTGTTCGAGACGTTCTCGACGGCAGGGTTCTGCCGAGCGGAACGGTGCTCGTATACGACGAGTTGGGATTCCATCAAGGTACGTCGGTGGCTGAATTCCTGGCTGATCGAGGTTGCGCTGTCACGATCGCGACCAACGGCATGGTGGTTGCCCAAGATCTGAGCATCACCCTGGATTTCGAGGGGTGGAACCGCCGGGCGTTCGAGAAGTCGATCGTGCAACGGACGGATCTGATGGTGACTTCGGTGAGCACTGCAGCCTCGCCGCTGGTGAGCTTGGTTCACCTTCCGACGGGTGTGGTCGAGAAAGTCGCGGTCGACTGGGTGGTCTTCGCGACACAGCAGGAACCTGTCGACGAGTTGTGGAACTCCTTGCGGGGAAGTTCTTTCGAGATATTTCGCATCGGTGACGCCTTGTCTCCGAGACGTTCGCACGCAGCGGTCATCGAGGGGCATCGGGCTGCGTTGGCGATATAAGTCGTCCGTTTTGTCTCTGGTTCTCGAAAGTATGTTCGATTAAACTTTCGGTATGAACAGTCGGGAAGCGTGGCAACTGGATGGCGAGGGCCTCAAGAGTGAGGTTCTCGATCTGGTGCACGCCCGGCACGAGTTGCAATCGCGGATGGTGTTGCTGATCGTGGAAATGTTTTCCCGTGAGGTTCTCGGGGGGAAGGGTTTTCGGGCGATCGCGCAGTGGTTGCACGGTTCGACGAATCTGGAGATCGGTGAGTGCGGTCTGCTGGTCGGGTTGGCGCGGTTGTTGATGCTCGAACCCGTTGTGGGCG
>NZ_JBFUJN010000025.1:0-65736 GCF_056401335.1 Rhodococcus sp. P4_F3_2 | reverse complement strand
GGGTGAGGTTCGTGCTGCGTGCAGTGAGTGGTTCGACCTGCATCGCCGCTGTCAGGCGAACTGCCGATTCCGGCGAAGGGAACGCGATGAGCTGGAGTGGCCGACGGTGCCGCGATCGGGACCGTCGCCCGTGTGGGCGAGCCTCATGCGTGGTCCCTGGTCGCGGGGTCTGCTGTGGCGCCGACGAAACAAGAGGGCCATCAGGGTAATCGATGACAAGCTATGAAAGCGACTTCGACGCAGCACTCAATCGGGGGCGCGTTTATGACAGTGCCGAGCAATTGCGCGCTACTCCAGAGGGAACGCCGATCACTGATGCGCAGGGCCGGCACTGGATCCGCGGATTCAACGATCCGGCCGAACGACGGTGGCGACGTCGAAAGGCTCCGCGGCTGATCTGGGTGAGAATCAGGGGCGAGCACGACCGGTGCCCGTCTTCCGAGATCCCTCTCCCCGCCCGGCATGCGGCCACCGAGGACTTCTGGCCCACGACCCTCGTGGAGGGTTCAGTGCCCGCCGTGTCGATCGGGTCGATCGCCGGAGGCTGCGTCGGTGGCAACCCCGGCCTCTCGCTGTGGAACGGAGCCGAGGCACGATCCCGTGACTTGTTCTCAGGTGCAGGGAAATCAAACACGGACGGCGGCAGCCCGAACCGAGTCGACCCGACAGGCTGGATCGGCGGCAGCGGCACCGTGACGATGCAAAACGCCCACTCTGCGGACTACCTGCTGACCTCGATGTCGACCCCGATCGCCGCGATATCGGCGAATCTCGCGAACCCCTTCACCGCGACGTCGGGGAATGAGACAGACGGAAATTCGTCGGCGAGCAGCTGAGAAGATAGACAGTCATCGGCATCTCGTCATAGGAGAATTTCGTGCAACAGGGCGACCAAGTGAGAATCGGGACGGAAGGCGTCTCGGTGTTCACGATCGTCAGCGTCGACGAGGACGCTCACTCCGCAATCATCGAATCCAGCTTGGATGCCCCCGGCAAGTACACGTTCCCGGCGAAGCTCGCCAATCTTGTGCCGGCCGCCTGACGGCACTGCCGGATCCACGTAGACGAAGGTCGTCGCCATCGGGATACGAGGGGACGTGTCGTTTGCCCCGTTCAGGGGCGTGAGGAGGGCTCGGCTGTGCGTGCGATTGGCGGCAGCAACATCGAGACGCGGGCTAGCTCAACTGCGGGTTCGCCCCAACTGGTAGTTGATCTCGGCCAGAAGTGTGGTCGCGCCATCCTTCTGGAGTCCCTCGGGGAGGAATTGCAGAGAGTGCGGCTGGGCCCCCTGCGTTGAATAGTCTTCTGAACGCGTGCCGTCGAACCAACGGGCCTCGTCCGGCAGCACTTCCATGAGCTTGAGGCGGTCAAGCATCTTGTGGGCTGCGAATGAGTCTCTGCCGAGTCCGTAGTGCAGTAACCGGGTTCCGGCTCGGAGTCGCTGACCTATGTCACCGTTCTTGTGTCGAAGTCGGGCGCCGATGAGAAGTAGCGCTAGTTCGCTGTCCTCGAGGACGTAAATCCACCCGTTGGTGAACAGAGTGGCAGGAACGGTGAAGTGCTCCTCGTCGTCAGCGGGCACGCTGTACAGGTCTCCCGCTCGGCCAAGAATTGCGTCCTCGCGCTGTAACAGGAAACCTTCTTGTTTGTCTTTCGGGTTGTATCGGTTGGGGCAATCGACCAGTTCTTCTTTTTCGAGGCGGTCAATTGTCGTTTTGAGTGTCCGAAGTTTTTTGTCGGCGGGGCTCATTCGGTGTCGGCCCTCTCCCGAAGCCTTTGTACCCGAGGCGACGTACCGTAACCACGAATTATCGGAGGTCGACCGGCCAATAAGCGGCAAGGGATTTCCGGCCGGCCTGTGCCCGGGCTTGGTTCTCGACTGTGCCTCGAAGAGCGCAATCAAGAGAAATTTCAACGCGATGCCATTGGGGTTCATCAAGCGGGTTGACGGGGGTCGATCCTCCGGCGGGATGACGCTGCGGTCGGAGTAGTCCGCCCTCGCAGGCGGGGCGAACAAGCGGATGAATCCAGGTCGCAAGCGAATGTCCTCGAGACTTCCCGCAGCGGCCAGGCCGCGCATCTCCGAGATGGCTTCGGATCGCGATCTCTCGGCTTCCACCAGACGCTGCTTTCGCTTCTCCAAGACCTTTGTCTCCCGAGCGTTGGGCGGTCTGGAGAGGTCGATGATTCGCAGCCGAACTTCACCCGAAATAGTGGACGGAAATGAAATCATCCGTTCTCCTGCCCTGAACGTCTTGACCCGCCTGAAAAGCGGGCGCCCGGTTAACCCTTTGATGTCACACTGGCCGGTTAAGGCGTAAAGCACTCTAACACGATCTCACTGGCTCAAGCCTCCGCACTCCGCTACAAATGGGGAAGCCGCAGTTCAGCGGCTCGCTCGGCCAGGCAACTCGGTCGACCCGAGCGGACGACATGGCCTCCGGGATGCACCCCGGAGGCCACCAAAGTCGTCGCCTCCCATGAAGGAAGAGGTACACAACAATGACCACGATAGCTTCGAGCGGATCGCCCGGTAAGACCCCGCGGCAAGAACCTCCTGGTCTACCTGTCCGCTGGGTAGTGATCGCGATCCTCGCCGCAATTGCAGGGGTATTCGCATTCCTCGCCGGCGGAGTGGTGCCGGCGATCACGGCGGCGTGCGCCGTCGCGACTGCCGGGCACAAGATCATCGCTTAGCCCAGCCCTGGCGGCTGCAGAACGTAATCATCAGTTCCGCAGCCGCCAGGTGTTCTGTCCGTGAATGGGCCAATCTCTTGCTGGCCAACTGGCACGTGGAGATGTCGGATCTCCAACAGGGGGGATTTGCGATGCCGACGATTGCCTCCCTGGCGAGCTGTAATGGCGAACTCCGACGGCAGTAGTGACGTCCGTCACACTGTTGTCGTTTGGGGGTGATCTCGCGCCTTAGAGGTAGGAGCTACTTCTACAACCGGCATTGGAGCCACCATGAACAGCAGCGATATCCCAGGTCTGACATTCGCACAGGCACGTGAGGTTCGTGCACGGGCCGCCAAGGCATTCGCGAAGGCGGAGGAGATCGACGCGGCCCGGGAGGTCCTCGATCTCGCGGACGACCATGCGGACGAAATCGACGCGGCACGGGAGGTCCTCGATCTCGCGGACGACCATGCGGACGAAATCGACGCGGCACGGGAGGTCCTCGATCTCGCGGACGAGCGTGCGGAGGAGATCGACGCGGCGCGGGACTCCGTGAAGCGGTTCACGGTGCCAAAAGGTACCTACACCACGTCCGCTGAGATGGAAGAAGCCAACGAGCGAATCACCCAGGCTGCTGCCCGGGCGGCTGATGCATTCAGGTCGCCCGCACTCGATGCCGTGACGTCCGACATCGCTGAGGCGATCGCGCCGGCATTCGATGGCATTCGCGAGTCGATGGTTCAAAGCGTGCGACCTGCTCTCGACAGCCTCGTGCAGCCATATGTGTTCGGGGCCTTCAAACCCGATCTGCTCGGTCCACTCAAGCTGGACCTGTTCGGCTCGCAAGGACTGGTTGCCCCGGTGATTCGGAGGCCGGAAGCGTTCACGCTCGGGCCGGAAATCGTGGGGCATCGGTTCGAGGGACTGAACCTGGGCCTGACCGGCCCGCTGATGCCGAATCTGGCGAATCTGGGATGGAACCCACCTGATCTGACATTGCATTCGCCCCTGTTCGATACGGCGAGCATGCTCGGAAACTGGGACACGGTTCTGCCGCGAATCGACCTCGGCGCCTTCAGCCAGGTGAACCAAGCCGCATCCATGCTCACCGGCACATGGCCGCTGATCGGCAAAGACGCCCTCAGCGGGTTTGTCCCCGACATGCCGTCTTGGAGTGTGCTCGGGGACTTGCAGGAGAGCATTCGTTCTCTGTTCGGCAACTGGCGAACTCTCGCCGGCTTCGGGCACGAACTCGCAGAGGTAGGGCTCCACGTCGCACTCGCGGCACGACAAGCGGTACTGAACGGAGACGACGAGACGGTCAAGGCGTTCGCGCGCCATTGGCTCGGGATCAAGGGGCTGTCGAAGTATGCGCTCGATGCGGTCAAGTCGGCATTGCTCGATGACAGCTGGCTGGGAAAGGCAGCCGGCAGCGTCGCGGAGTTCATCCACGCGCTGTACGAGGAGGTATACCACCCGACGCATCGTCCGGTGTGGAAAAGGCAGCTGGGAGCACAGAAGGTTGGTTCCCTGAATTGGCCAGTGGTGCAACCAAGCGGAGGCACTGTTGAGCGCGGTGACCTGCTGTTGGCACCCGAACCTAGTGCCAACGAATGGCAAATCTCCGACCCTCACGCACTGATAGTGGTGGACAAGTTCTCGGCAGAGGAGCAACAGATCCTTCAAGCGATGTTCAGCACCAGCGAACCGGGCATGACCTGGGCGATGGCAGCAGAAGATTGCGGGAAACCGGCTGCGAAGGGTGAGGCTGTCCGCCGCAAGCTGCGGAGGGAATCGGCCAAGCTGAGGAGGGAGCCGACGCGGGGTGCAGGGGCGGTCAGCCGATGAGGTTCACGAAAGTTTCCGTTTTTCAGAAGCTGGGGACGGCCCTACATACGCAGAGAGCAGGTGACAACCGGTGCCTCTGCCGTGTTGCGACCATCAAGGAAAGGCCCACCCGTGGATACCAATAACTCGCGTAACTCGCGGCCCGCCATCGCGATCGCTGGATCGACCGCTCTCGCGGCGATCGCTACAGGAAGCCCTACCGCGGCTGTGATCCTCGCCAGTGCCGTCGTTCTCGGGCTCCTCGCAGTGATTGCGTTCTTCTTCCTGGGCGGCCGGCCCTGAGAACCTGAGCTGACAGCAGCTCGTCGCAGGCGCAATACACCTGAGTCGGCGTGCACCAGCTGGAAAGGCCCCTGTCGTGAGACGGGGGCCTTCCTGCTGTCCAGCGCGCCCGTTTCTGCGATCGTGGTCTGCATGACAGATGCGACGAACGACGATCGGGATGAACGCGACTGTGCAGCAAGATCGGAACTCGAGGTTGTCGTTCGCGACTTCAACACACCGGGCCGCCGAGGGAAGATCCAGAAGGCCGGGTCGGTAACAATCCGGCGTGCCGGCGATGAGGTTGGTTTTGTGTCGGTGTACCAGGTCCCGAGCGTGGACTGGTTGCTCGAGACTGGCTACATCCGTCTGGGCAAGGGCTACCACTTCGACAAAGAGCTCCACGAGAGGGGCGAGTATCAACCGCGGTGGGGGCTGTTCCTGATGGAGAAGTTGTTCGCACAGTTCCCAGACAAAGAGATCCGGGAAAGCTGTTCCGTGAACGACCCTCCCGGTGATCCCTTCGTGAAACGCGTTCGGGGGGACTACGCACTGCCCTACCACCAGCCCAAGTGCTTCCTGCCGCCTGAGATGCACTGCGTGTGCGGGATCGGCCGGCCACGATCAACTACAAGTCACTGAGGTTTCACTCCCCTGACGGAAGACACAGATTGCTACTGGAAGTCCCGGACTTGAGAGTGCGAACCTTCCAGTGATGGCGTTCTGTTTTCTGAGGCGCCCCGTCTCACAGCGCGCCCTAATTCGCTGGATCCGTCTCGGCCTCTACTAGCGGCCTACACATGAAGTCTGTTTCTCCTTCGCACCAGTCGAAGTTGTGGTTCTTGAAGAACCGCACTCGGTCGTCGTAGCGGTCGCCGTGGTCCGGTTTGAGGCGGAGTCGGGTCAGCCTAACGCTGCTCGCCATCTCGGCGAATGTGTCGAGGAGTTCCGGTCCACAGCCGCTTCCGGGGCGGAGCGCGGCGACAATGGCGACGAAAGCATCCCCCCTCTTCGGCTCGAATCGACCGGCGAGAAAGCCGACATACTCGTTGTCCTGTATCGCGACAACCCGGTGATACGTGGGTCGATTTGGAATCCGTCTCCTCACTGGGCCGGCAGAGGTGCCGTTCGGGTCGACCACCTTCGGGACGTCCGATGCCCAGCTCTCGTCGAAGAAATTGGTCTCGTCGGATGCGGTTGCGTCGGACGTGGCAAGCGCGCGAAGAAGAACGCCGAGCTTCGCCAGTTCGATCTCAGTGTCGCGGATGCAGGTTATGGGACTCGTAGGCATGAGCATGATTCTGGATGAGTTACGTGCGAGAGCCGTCGGCTGCCCCACATCGGTGGCTGAACTCCCTGCTGTTCGGTGCTTCGGGGTTCACGCGGCGCGCCTCACTGTCACACCGAGCGGGGCGTTCGCGACATGTGCTGTCGTGGCTTGTGGATCTCAATGCGAGAAGCAAATCTCAAGATTTGAGCCCATACCTTCATTGCCTGGCAGCCGCAGCCCGCAACACCCCCACGCACGCGGAAGAGAAAGTTCAATCCTTTGTCATCAGCTGAGGTCGACGATTGTAGGACTAGGCCCCCTCGCAAGTAGGTTTGAGAGTTCCGTCGCGAGGCTGCGAGGAGCGATTAGGTCTGGGCCGGAGTACGTCTGTAAGTCGGTAAGACTCCACCAACGAAATCCGATCAAGTTTTCGCACGCAAGTTCTGATGTACTGAGCTGCCCCAACGGAGTAAAAGCTTTCGAGCGAATGAGGAAGTAATCGGCGAGGACGCCGTCGAAGCCTGCAACGTGCCCGGGTTCTATGATCTCTTGACGCCAGATTTGCGGCGGTTGGGCTTCGAATCTGAAACCAACCTCTTCGATCAGCTCGCGCGCAAGAGCCTCAACCGGGGTCTCTCCCTCTTCGAGACCACCACCTGGTGTGATCCAAACATGAAAGCCGTCTGGGGTCATTGCTCGACATAGCAGCACATTGTCTTGCTCGTCGAGGATGATCGCGCGCGCCGAATGTCGTAGTTTCGGTGAAGACATATGCCCAGGTTAGACACCTACGTAAGCTTCGTTTTGGCCATATCGAGCGGAATTATGGAGCCAACCGCAGGTCGCGTGCGGCGCAAAACCTCATGCCGTGCTTGCTACTGCACCGGGCACCGCACACAGGTGCCAGTCGCGGTTGTCCCGGAGCAGTGCCCATCGGACATCGATGAGCCTGCGAGCGAGGGCGATGATGGCTTGGATGTGTCCTTAGTGTTCGGCGCATTTACGCTGATAGAACTCTCGCGAGGGACCTTCGCGTTGTGTGCTGCTGAAGGCGGCCATGTAGAACACGTGCCGTAGTCGGCGGTGGTAGCGCTGGGGACGGTGCAGGACGCCGGTGCGGGATCCGGAGTCGTTGGGTACTGGTGCGAGGCCTGCGTAGGCGGCGAGCTTGCAAGCGGTGCCGAACGCGGCGAGGTCGCCGGCGGTGATAGCGAAGAATTCGGCGCCGAGGCGTGCGGCGATGCCGGGGACACTTTCGATGATGTGGGCCTGGTGGTGGCTGCGGAAGCGTTCGGTGATCTGTTTGTCGAGGGCTTTGATCTCATGGTCGAGGTCGAGCAGTTGCTGCGCGAGGCAGGTGACGAGTTGCTCGATGATCAACTCTGCTTGCACAGCAACAGTTTGCGCCTCGGCAGCTGTGATCGGTTGGGTCACCCAGCCGGGGATGGCGAGGCGGGGATGGCGAGGCGGCGAATACCCAGCTCACAGAGATGGCTACTGATCTGGTCTGCGCCCGCATATAGCCACTTTCACGAAGACGTGTCCTCAGATGCGTCGGGATCTTCCATAGGCGCGGCTCGCCAGATGGCACCGAGTTTGTGCGCCTCGCGAACGGCTCGGGTCAACTGTCCCTTCCCTGCGTTACCCCAATCAAGAAGATAATTCACAAGTGGAGGAGGCACCCAGAGCCGGCCGTAAATGCGCCCGGTGGCTGGGTCAGGTGCTTTCGGCAGAAAATGATCTATCAAAGCCGCGTAGCGCAGCTGCGCAAATACTTCGCCCTTCCACTCCACCCGCTGATATCCCAGATAATGCGGGGTACACAACCTCACCCGACTTTCCTCCCAGGCTTCTCGTTCTAGAGTGCTGAGAGGGTCCTCACCGCCCTCAGGCTTGCCGCCAGGCAGATTGTGCCGCCCGTCGTCGTCCTGCAGCAGGATGCGCCCGTCCTTCGCGAAGATAAACGCGTAGACCTGGCGAACAGGGGTCGATCCGCAAAGTTCGTCGGGGATCCATGTCATGGAAGTCATGGTCAGAGGTAGCCTTCCAGATCAGAAAGAGTGATGTTAAGGACAGAAACGAGAGTCTCGTCGTAGCCGGCTGTGGCAGCGCGGCGGCGGGACCGCTGCGTGGACCGCGGCCCCGGACAATGCTGTGGTCGAGAGGTTTCCGTTCTTGGCGATCGACCGGAACAGCGGCGTTTGGGGCCGCGGCTGTGGGGACTGTTCCACGGCACAGGTGGACGAGTGGGTCTTGGAAGATCTTCATCACCGTGGCAGCGTCTCCGTCAGACCAGGGCCGGAGCAATACCAGGGCCGGAGCAAGACCGACGGCGACACCTCGATGGTGGGTTGATCAACCCCGGACAACGATCCCTCAGGAATCGAGGGTTCAACCAGGATGGGCACGACCGCATTCTGTACAAGTCGTCGATTCCGGCAACAATTGTCCAGCGACCGCGTACCCAGCCATCAAACAAGCGCCGGACGGATGTGGACTCCAGGGTCACCGGTTCGGTTTCAGACTGTGAATTAGGAGTCGTCTTGCTTCGGCTTCCAGACGAGCCATTTACGGGCGACTTCCGACTCCAAGTCGACATTGAACCGGCGCCCGATAAGCAACACCTGCGCCAGGACATCGGAGAGCTCTGCGCGAAAGTCCCCGTCCAGCTGGAGATCGCTTTTTCCCTTGTCTCGAGCTCTGCCTGACCTTGCCAAATATGCCTGCGTCAGCTCGCCTACCTCCTCGCCAAGCTTGAGCATGAACCAGTCGTCAGTACGCGATATTTCATGCTTCTCCGCGTAAAACTCCGAAACCAGCACAAGCTCATCCTGCAATGTTGCGATGTCCATATTTCAGATACTGCCAGCCGTGGGGTCATGGTCACGACAGTGCGCCCTGGCGGAGCCACTTCGTTTTGGGCGCAACCAGACTGCACAGCCCGTGGCCGGTCGGCACCCTCGCGAGGGTGAAGTTGCGGCCAGCTCAGGCGGCTACCGGTGACGAGTCGACGTCCGCGGGACTTGGAACGGTGCGGGTCCACTCACGATCATCGCGGATCAACGCCCACACGACGTCGACGAGGCGGCGAGCGAGCGCGATCAGCGCGTGGACAGCCGATCGTTTCTCGTTGCGTTTGCGTTGGTAGAACTCTCGCGATGGCCCGTCGCGCTGGGAGCTGTTGAGGGCAGCCATGTAGAACACTTTCCGGAGGCCACGGTGGTAGCGCTGGGGCCTGCGCAGCGTGCCGTGTCGGTTTCCTGAGTCATGGGGTACCGGGGCGAGGCCGGCGTAGGCGGCGAGTTTGGCGGCCGAGCCGAACGAAGTGAGGTCACCGCCGGTGATCGCGATGAGTTCGGCTCCGCTTCGGGTTCCTATGCCGGGCACGGACTCGAGAATGCGTGCGTACCGGTGTTGCCGGAAGACACCGGTGATTTGTTTGTCCAGATCGGTGATCTGCCGGGTAAGCAGGATCAGCGAACTGGCTGCCTGCTGGACCAAGACTGCGGTGGTTGCTTCACCGGCCAGTGCGATGGGCTGCGCCAGGGCTGCAGTACGAGCTGCACCGATCATTTTCGGGATCGTGGGTCGGCGAACCCCGTGAGTACGCAGGTGATCGTAGATTTCTTCGTCGGTGGCCGCGTTGATCGACGACGGGGTGACGTACCTGGTGACGAATGCCAGACCGGTCAGTGTCGAGTAGTCGAAACACCGCTCCAGGCCAGGGAAAATCCGGGTCAGCAGGACGCGAAGTCGATTGATGCCGCGGGTGCGTTCGGCTACGAGCTCGCTTCGGTGACCGGTCAGTAGCTCGAGCTCGATCGCGACATCGTCGGGCATTGAAACCCTGGTCAGGTCGCCGCGTAGACGTGCGGTCTGTGCGATGACCACCGCATCGCGGGCGTCGGTCTTGCCCTCGCCGGCAAAAGCGCCAGTCATACTGTGGACGACCCTGCCAGGCACGTACCGCACCTGCTGACCGTGCGCAGCCAGCACGCCACGGAGCAAGGCCGACTCGGGCGCGGTCATGTCGATCGCCCACACCGCCGACCCGACATCTGCGACTCGTTCGAGCAGTGTCTCGATCTCTGCTTGGTCGTTGCGAATACGGCGTGACCACAGCACAGCGCCGCTGTCGTCGACTGCGGCCGCGTGATGAGCGTGGCGGCCGACATCGATTCCAACCCAAACCTTTTCGACCATATGCACTCCTTTCGGCACTGTCACGTTGATTGAAAGATGCAACGCGCAGTCAGTTTTGGAGCTTCTACCCTGGAATACTTTCGGATTGTTCGCCTTTCAGGCGGCAACATCGGTCGCGGTGATTTCCTGCCAGATCGCGAATCGGTCGGCCATCTCGGTACGCCATTCGGACGCCGAGAGCCGATGCCGGACTGGCCGGAAGTGCGGAGAGATACCCGAGAAGGCGGACAGGAACCGTTGCGCGTGCCCGGGCGATGTGAAGCGTTTCATCGCCCGTTCTCGCTGTCGGGTCGGTTGATGCGAGTTCTCTGCCCGGTTGTTCAAGTACTTGGATCGGCGATGCTCAACCGAGGCCAGTATCTCGCGGTGTGCGACGCTGTAGCTCGCCAGATTGTCGGTAACGATCACTCGCGGCACATACTCCAATCCTTTGAGTAGTCGGCGGAAGAACTTCTTGGCTGCCAATGCGTTTCGGCGGGACTGGACCAGCACGTCGAGCACGTTGCCGTCCTGGTCTACCGCACGCCACAGGTAATGCTGGGTGCCGTTGATCCGGATGAACACCTCGTCGAGATGCCACCTGTCGCCGGTCCGGGCCCGCCGTCGGCGCAGCTGGTTTGCGTAGGCCTGCCCGAACTTGGCGCACCACCGTCGGATCGTCTCGTAGCTGACCACGACACCGCGTTCGAGCACGAGTTCCTCGACTTCGCGAAAGCTGAGCGGGAAGCGGAAGTGCAGCCACACGCAGTGGTTGATGATCTCGGCCGGGTATCTGTGGCCTTTGTACGACGGCATTGCGGTGCTCACGCCTCATTCTCCCAGTTGTCCGCGTTCAACAACGTGACAGTGCCCGTGCGAGTTTCAAAGTAGATCGGTCTTAGTGGGTACTTCTCGGTCGTTGACGCTGTCTGTGTCCACGAGGTGGCGAGCGCGCTGGGGAATGGATATTGCCGAGGCGTCTTTGACCGATTCGATTGTTGCTTTGTGTCAGCCTCGTCGATATCGGTTATCACGAAACATGAAGTGCCTCACTGCAACAGCCAGTGATTTCGTGAAGAACGCAGGCCGCTCTTTTCTGCCCATGGCGCAACCGTCGCGAAGGAGTCATCGCAGACGGAGGATATCGGGGATGGTCGCGTCGGAACAGCGTTTCCCATCTTGGCTGCGAGAGCGCGGCGTTACGCCTCAGCCCGTACACGCCCAGACGCAAGGGGGAAGGCCGGGTGACTTACGCCGCGTTTTCGCCGAAGAACTATTTACAACCGTGAGCGCATCAGTGAGCTGATGCAGCACGGCATGCCGCCGCCGAAGTCTGGAATCTTCACGATAAATATATCGCCGACCATATCCGGAAGCGTAGAGGACTGCCGGACGCTGAGGCCGGGTCAATGGGTCCGTGCCTCAAACGCGCTCAGGTGTCAGCAAAATCGGATCGATTCGGGAGGGGAGCGCAGCTGAGAGAAAAAACAGCTCGCGCGGTATAGTTCGTTGCGACTTGTACGATTCACGGGGGTGTGGGAATGCAGTCTGAGCAGCTCAGGGCCGTTGGTGGGACGGGGGCACTTCATCAGCTTGTGCACAAAGCGAACCCCCAGGCATGTTTGATTAGTGGTTGGTCGCCGCTGCGGCCTCCGGAGTCGTATGTTCTGGAGATCGACTGGTCTTCGGCCGACTCGAGTTTCGAGTCGGGCACGGATGGTCTGGATGTGCTTTTGGTAGCGGAGACGGTCAGACAGGCTGGCTTGCTTATACCTCACATCGGGTTCGGTATACCGCGGAACTGGGTATACGTCATGTCCTCGTTGGAGGTCGAAGTTTTCACAGAGCTTTCCGGCCGTGCCGCGAATAATGTTGGGGCCCAAGTTGAATGTCGTGATGTGATCTACCGTGACAGTGCTCTGCAGGCGCTGACTGTGAACTTGCGTTTCAGTGCAGAACACCGCGATGTCGCTATCGGAGTAGGTAAGCTGCGGGTCCTCCCGCCCGACGTTTACCTACGCTTGCGGAGCAACTCCATTTCGCCCGCCACTTTCGAAGCGCCGACGTCAGCGACCTTGCAATCCTTCGACGGCAGTTCAGCGCAGTGTTTCCTGCGAGAAGCCGATGCCGACATTACTGACGACTTGCTCGGAGGAGACCTCAATGGTGGAACTGAGCTGCGAGTTGACACCCGTCACCCTGTGTATTTCGACCATCCGTCAGACCACATCCCAGGAATGGTTGCCATCGAAGCTTGTAGGCAGTTAGTGGAACGTGACGAAGGGATACGCTCACCAGCACGGATGACGGCGCTGTTTCATCGTTACCTCGAATACGACCCTCACCCCGTATTGCGACTTGACTCCCACGGATCTGACCTGGTGGTCAACATCTACCAGGGTGAAGACGACATTCTCGGGCCTGCAGCAACTGTCACGTTCGCCGACCATCACCCGTGAAGCGCGAATCGATCTTGGTCACCGGTGGATCTGGATTCGTCGGCTCTGCAGTTTCGCGTTGTCTGGCCAAGCGCGCAGGGATCCGCGTGAGATGGGGAGTGCACACGGCACTCCCGCCGACACTTCGACGAACCGACGAACTCGTCGAAGTGGATCTGGCTCGTCCCGAAACCATCCGCGCTGCGGTCATCGGTGTGGACGTAGTGCTCCATCTCGCACATCTAGTTCGCGGACACGAGAAGGATCTCCACGCCGTTAACACGGTGGGGGCGCAGGTATTAGCCGATGAAGCCAGACGCTGCGGCGTAGAGGTGATCGCTCTCAGTACTGCAGCAGTGTATGGCGACGGTCCCTGGCGAGGGCAGGACATTCACGAGCTCGTTGAATCGCCGACGTCGATGGTCAGCAGAACGCGGGCGGCCGGAGATCGCTATGTGATCGAATCCGGCGGCACCGTGATACGTCCCCACTTTGTCCTCGGGCCTGGGGATCGATGGGTGATTCCGCGGGCGGCTGAGCTTGTGCAGAAATTTGGGTGGATAGGTCTTCACGCTCGACACACTCAGATCGGTGTTGACGCACTGGCCGAGCTTCTTATTGCAACCGCCACGGAGGAAGGATTGTCGCCCGGCATCAAACTTGCGGCGGCAGGCGCGGCGCGTAACCTCGAGCCGGAGATAAGGAACTATCTGCGGTCCCAAAAGGTATCGGTTGATCCTCCTGCGGCTCCAACGAGTCGAATCATGAGGTCGCTCACTCACGCCGAACGCGGAACTTTAGAACACGATCTTCGTTTGCTGACCACTGATCATTACCTGACGTGCTCCTGCGGAGCAGTCCAGTAGTCTCGCGTGATCGGCCAGGAGGGGCATGAGTTCCGCTCTCTCCGATGTGTTGTCGTGCGGCGTTGCAGATCCAATCTTGTGCGGACACAGGTCTCTCAATCCCACCCCTGCAAGTTCGGAGACTTTGATGGGGCGAGGCGATTCGGTAGAGGTGCGGGGTAGAGGTGCGGGACGGCCTGTGGTGTGGTTGCCCTGGGGTATGGCGCGTAAGACGGCGAAGCGCTCTTACCGGTTTCTGTGGGGCGTGCGCTCGCCTGCCGTGACGTGGAAGCGGAGGTGGTTGCCGACTGGGGGTAGTGGGCATGTGGCGAAATCTATGAAGGCGCAAGGAAGGTTGAGCGCGCGATTGAAGTCCAACTCCAGGTGTGCGGCCGAAGAACCGATAGTGGACTCTGAACCCTGGCCGATGATGAGCTTCCGACTTGCCTTGTAAGTGGATACACCGCTGGTCGCGTCGGTGAAAAGTACTACTGGCCGGCCTTGTTTTCCGCTGAATACGGTGAGGCTGTGTTCGGTGCCGTTGAAGTTGAACATGACTTCGCCGGGTGCAGTGCAGACATGTTCGAGTCCCTCCACCGATGCACCGACTGAGATCAGGTGTGGTTGCTCGAAAGCGCGATATTTCGCTGGAATGACCCACGCCTCATCAACTGGGAAGGTCGGCACTCCGACAAATGAGTGCAACGCCGGGGATTTTGGATCGCGAACTCTGACAACAAAATCCTCCCCCCGCCGAACGATTTCGGCCGCTATGTCACCGAAGGGAACGATGGTTCCAGGACCCAATGGATCGAGCCCGTCGAAGCGCGTTTCGTGACCGTTGTCGTCACTCATAACTGCTGATCTCCCCTCTGCCCACCACTGGCCCGGCAGCCTCGTCAAACGTCGGGGTTGGCTATCCAGCCATTCGAGGCTTGTAATCGATAACCATCCGAAGGGATCTGAAAGCTCAGCTTCCCGTGCAGCATGCCACTGCTTCCAGGACGTAGTGAAGGATGCACGGTTCTCGACTGTCACTTTCCGTCTCCCGTTTGTCTGACTCGATCGTTAATGCTCTTGAATCGCAGCGGCGATTTGACAACCAAATACCGACCGCTGAGCGTGCCTACTATCGGCGTCTGCGATACAACGTTCGGTTGTGCGACGATTGGGCTATGCAACAACGTGCGAAAGCTACACGCGAAGCAGTGCTCAACGCCGCAGCGAAAGTATTTGCCCTGCGCGGATACACGTCCGCAACCATAGCCGAGATACTTGCTGAAAGCGGAGTTACGAAGGGCGCAGCCTACTTTCACTTCGATTCCAAGGAAGATCTTGCACGAGCAATTGTCAACGAGCAACTGTCGTGGATGGCGAAGCAGCCGGAGGCTCAGGAATTGGGTTTGCAAGCCTCTGTGGACCTGAGTTACAAGTTCGCTGAGGCTCTTCAGTCCAATCCGGTTGTACGTGCGAGTATTCGGCTGACCTTAGAGCGCAATACATTCGAGGACCGGCCCGGCGAACAGAATCCTTACTGTGGCTGGATCACCCAAGTTAGTAACAGTCTTGAGCCGGATGTTTCGTCCGGTGTGCTCCGAATCCCAGCGCCTGACGCTGCGTACCTCATAGTGTCGATGCTGACGGGTACTCAACTGGTAGCGGAGGCTCTGACTCGCCGAGCTGACCTTATCGAGCGGGTCCATTTCTTGTGGGTTTCGATCCTTCCAGCCTTGGTGTCTTCGTCCGATTCGGGTATTGATATCAGGCCTCCCTGGTCACGAAAATAGCCAGCCCTGGCGCCTCGGCGCCGATCCAGCGTCAGAGTGTGCGATATCACATTTTGACCCCTTTTGTTGGTCGACACCGCGGCTTCTGCAACTGAATAACACCAGCTAGATCTTGTTTTTCGGCAGTGGAGACTCGCTGCCGAATGTCGGCGCATACGTCGTGGTTCGGCGTGTGTCTTAAATGAACCGCGTGCGCGGTTTTGTGCTAGCTTCACTCGTGTGAGATCGAGGCGCGACAAACCTGAGGGTGGGGCGGTCCCCACACGATCCTGTTCGTGCGAATACGGGGCCGTGAAGAGTTTGGTGTCTGGCGCGGCGGATTCGCCAGAGTGCGATGTTCGTGGCGATGGCACACGAACTGTGAAAAATAACAGCCGACAACATCTTTCGTAGCGGGGGGCCATGAGTCTGTCAGCGAAACTGGATGCGATCCTCCCTAGTGGGCCGCGTCTCAACCGGGAACACTCGCGTACCTCGGAGGACCACCTGGAATGGCCGAGAAAGTTCGGCCTGATCACCGATGACGAAGGGGTACAACGACATCGAGCGGGCGATTATGCTGAGTTGGCCTGCCGGTTCTATCCAACTGCGTCAGGTGACGACCTTGATCTCGGGGTGGATCTGATGAGCTGGTTCTTTCTCTTTGACGATCAGTTCGATGGTCCGCTCGGATCCGATTCTGCGAAGTCTCAAATGTTGATCACCGAGTTGGAAGCGGTCCTCGAAGAGCGGCAGCCTGCGACTCATTCTTCCGCGAAGACAAAGATCGCGATTGCCTTTCGTGACATCTGGTTGCGGACGTGCAATCCGATGCCTGATCACTTCATCGATCGGGCGCGGCAGAATTGGATCGGGTACTTCCGAGGATATCTGTCGGAAACTGAGGCCAAGCTGGCAGGCACGCGGCTCTCGCAAAGTGACTATCTGGCAGTGCGGCGTTCGACGATCGGGGTACTGCCGACGCTTGACATGGCGGAGAGAGTGACACGAAGTGCATTGCCTGAGAGAGTGAACGACGCCCACATAGTATCGGCCCAGCGAAACATCACGATCGATGTGAACGTGTTGTTCAATGATATCGCCTCGTACACAAAGGAACTGGCGATCGGAGAGCTCAACAACTTGGTTCTCATCGTCGCCGGTAGCCAGGATCTCGGCGAAATCGCGGCCGCTGCAAGGGAAATAACGCAAACGGCGGTATACAAAATTCGAGAATTCACTGCCCTGTGCGCCGCCGCAGACCAACATCTTTCGTCCATTTATGACCTGTGTCCGGCTGATCAAGAAGCTCTGAAGAACTACCAGCAGAATGCCCTGACGACGTTGATTCGGGGATCGCTCGATTGGCATCGCACATCTGGACGCTACAAGGCAGACTTCGCCCGCGATGCGGCCAAGCGCCCGCATGTGGACGACCTGGTAACGGTTTCCGGGGACGCCACATTGAATCAAAATCGTTGATCACTGTTCGGCTTCTACGAGGGGATTTTAGACACCATGACCACGACTGCCCCGCCACTCCGCCAAGTCAAGACGGCGCCTGGCTCGCTTCCTTTGATCGGCCACACTTTCCAATTAATGCGTGACCCTACGAAATTTCTCGCTCATCTGGCGGACGGTGGAGACGATTTGGTGAGGATCAAGATCGGCCCCACCGAGGCATTTGTACCTTGCCGCCCTGAGTCCCTTCAGAAAGTTCTCAAAAACGACCGTGTCTATGACAAGGGCGGAGTGTTCTACGAGAACGCGAGAGATATCGCCGGTAACGGCCTGGTGACCTGCCCGTACAAAGATCATCGACGCCAGCGGCGTCTGATGCAATCAGCATTCCAACGGTCCCAGCTTGAAAAGTACTCCGAGTCCATGAGGGAGGAAATCGAGGACAGTGCCTCACGATGGGCATCCGGAGAAGCATTCGACTCGTTTCCCACGATGTTCGGCATGGCTTTGCGGACTGTTGCTCGGACACTGTACGCGGTCCCAGTAGCGGAAGAGACCGTTCACCGCGTCGAAAAGTCCTTCGAGTACGTACTGAGTTCACTTTTCCGGCAAATGTTTTTACCTCAAACCCTTCGGCGGTTGCCAACACCCGGCAACCGCCGATACCGACGTGAACTCGATTTCCTTCACAGCACCGTTCAGGACCTGATCGACGAGTATCGGCGGCGCGAGCCAGACGAGGAGCCCGACGACCTCCTGTCGGCATTGCTGACGTCCGTTGATGACGAAGACGGTTCGACATTGTCCGACAAAGAGATTCACGACCAAGTCATCACCATCATGGCAGCCGGCACGGAAACCGTTGCGGCCACATTGACGTGGATCTTCTATTTGATGTCGACGCACCCCGAAATAGCGGAGGCGCTGTACCGTGAGATCGACGACGTCCTTGACGGTCGACAGGTCGAATGGTCTGACCTCGACAAACTCGAGCTAACCAACCGAGTCATCACCGAAACGCTCAGACTTTACCCACCGGCGTGGCTATTCACGCGACGAACCGCGACCGAAACCGAATTGTCGGGCGTGCGGATACCCGCGGGCAGCACCATCGTGTACAGCCCTTCAGCGGTGCAGAGGGATGCCGGGGTGTACGAAGCCGAGGACACGTTCGATCCCGACCGCTGGACTGCCGATCGTGTCACTGCGAAACAACGTCAGGGATTCGTTGCATTCGGCACCGGAGCGCGAAAGTGCATTGGTGACATCTACGCGAGAACCGAGATTGCCATAGGTCTGGCGACCATCCTCGGCAAATGGAACGTCGTATGCGAGCCGGATCATGACGTGCGGCAAGTAGTACTAGCGACCGTCTATCACCCTCGCCAGCTCAAGATCAGACTCGAACCTCGGCCAAAAGTGAGAGTTTCAGAAGCGAATCCTGGATGACTCGATCACTTTTCAGATAGAGAGGAAGTGGCTACCGCCTATGTCCATCAAGGTTGGGATTAATGGATTCGGACGGATCGGAAGGAACGTGGTCCGCGCCGCCGTCGCAGCACAAGCGGATATCGACTTCGTAGCGGTGAACGATCTCRCGACTCCGCACGTTCTAGCGCATCTTTTGCGCTACGACTCCATCGCAGGCCGGTTTCCGCTAGATATCGAAGTCCATAACGACCATATCGACATTGGGTCAGGGAAATGGACGATCAAGGTCACATCGGAACGTGACCCCGCCCAGATCCCCTGGTCCGAACTCGGCGTCGACGTTGTTGTCGAATCGACGGGCCTGTTCACTTCAGCTACGCAGGCGCACAAGCACATCGACGGGGGCGCTAGCAAGGTGATCATCGCAGCACCTGCAACAGGCGAAGACGTCACCATTGTGCTGGGCGTCAATGACGAGCAGTACGTCCCTGATCTCCACCACGTCATCTCGAACGCCTCATGCACGACGAACTGCCTCGCAGTTCTGACCAAAGTGTTGCAGGAGGGCATCGGAATCGAACAGGGCATGATGACGACCGTTCATGCGTACACGCAGGATCAGAACCTCCAAGACGGTCCCCATCAGGACCTTCGCCGTGCACGTGCTGCTGCGGTGAACATCGTGCCGACGTCGAGTGGGGCGGCGAAGGCTATCGGGGTTGTGCAGCCGGAGCTAGCAGGCAAACTCGACGCGTTCGCGCTGAGAGTCCCCGTGGCGGATGGATCGGTGACGGACCTTACAGCGACGCTATCCCGGACGACTACCACCGAGGAGGTCAACGACCTTTTCAGGCACGCTTCCTCAACCCCGCAGCTGTCCGGAATTCTCGACTTCAGCACGGAACAACTAGTCAGCAGCGACATCGTCGGAAACTCGGCGTCATGCGTGTTCGATTCGCTGCTCACACGCGTTAACGGAACCCAGGTCAAAGTTGTCGGCTGGTACGACAACGAATGGGGCTACTCGAATCGCGTCGTCGATCTCATAGTGAAAATCGCGGCCAACTCGTAGGCCATAACCCCGGAAGGACGGAATACATCGTGGATCACGAAAACACCGGTTTCGCCCCCTACGAGGACTGCTCCGAGTTGCTGGCGAACCGCTCTGCTCTGGACGAGTTTTACAACACGAACGGCTACGTATTTCTACGTGGGGTGCTCGACCCGGTCAAAGTCGAATTAGTAGCTACCCAGATGCTCGACGGTCTCCGACAACTCGGACATGTTCCTGACGGCGCGACGTTGGAGAATACCGGCCTGAAATCGTATGAGGCGGTGGACGAAGCGGCCTTGCACGAGTACGTCAACTACGACGAATTTTGGAACGACCCCTCCACTGTCAGGGTCTTGGAACAAGTTTTCGGGGAACCGATCAGCGTTTTCAAGAGCACCACGATCCGCTACTACCCCGGTGGCACGAATCCAGACGGCCCGAACTACGTCACGCCACTGCACCAAGACGGCTACTACATCGGGCCAAACAAGGATTTCCGCACTACGTGGGTGCCGCTCCTTCCCACTTCCTCTACGGTCGGCGGTGTTGCGCTCGCGCCGGGTAGTCACACCGAAGGAGCGCGGGATCATGTGAGGGACGAGCGCTACGAGCGGTTCGGTCGAGCTGTGAGTGGAATCCCCGCTGACAGTCTCGAGAATTTCTATCCCTTCCGGTTCTCGCCCATGGAACCGGGTGACGTGCTCATATTCCATGCGTTCTTGTGCCACAAGTCGGTGCCCAATCTCGATCGGACTGGAAAGATCCGGATGTCGATGGACACTCGGGTCCAACCCGAGGCGACTCCGTTCGGTTACAACGCTGCCACCCCCTGGGTCGAGTCATCGAAGGATGCTTCCAAAGGGATCATGTCCAAGCTGACCGGGACACCCACCGTCGAGGCCTGAGCCAGGAGTATTGATGGACAAATCTGAGCCTCGTCTTGACCGGGCGAGTTCAATCGATCTCGCAGCAAGAGGGTCTGAGACTCTGTCACGATACGGGCTGATCGTGCTGCTGAGCGGTTTCGCAATGACGATCGCTGACACCTTTATCGTCAATGTTGCGCTCGATACGATCAAGGTCAGCCTGGGAGCTTCTCCAGCAATGTTGTCGCTGGTGGTCGCGGGATACGGAGTCAGCTACTCACTCGGTCTTGTTCTCGCCGGCCGATTCGGCGACTCATTCGGCAGAGCACGACTGTTCGTGATAGGAGTTGCCGGATTCACTCTTGCCTCCGTTGTATGCGGCCTTGCCGGCTCTCCACTTATCCTCGTCGGTGCCCGAATTATCCAAGGGCTCGCCGCCGCACTGATGGTGCCCCAGGTCCTCGGCACCGTTCAGGCGACCACCGAGGGCGATCGCAAGACGAGGGCAATTGCCCTGTACGGCTCCGCCGCCGGCATCGCTGCAGTAGCAGGACAAATCATCGGTGGACTGCTCCTGGAAGCCGACTTGTTCGGAACATCCTGGCGGATGCTCTTCTTGATCAACGTTCCCATCGGTATCTGGATTCTGTTGTCATCGCGCAGCGTTCCCGAATCACGATCACCGCAACCGTTGGGGATCGATACAGTCGGAACGATTACCTTCGCAGTTGCCCTCGCGAGTTTGCTCCTTGTCATCGTCGGCGGACCTCCGTTGGGATGGCCCTGGTGGCTGCTCATCGCACTCGCCGTCAGCATGCTCCTCGCCGCCGCTTTGTACATCTACGAACATTCGTTGGAGCGGTCAGGTAAGGCCCCTCTGCTACCTCCGGCAGTTCTGTCCATCCCCTCCGTCCATCGCGGGCTGGCGTCAATGGTCGTGTTTTCACTGGGATTCGGCGGTTTCCTATACGTCTACGCGATCGTCACTCAGCAGATGTTGGGATTCAGCGGGTTGAAATCCGGACTGATCTTGGTGCCGTTCGCATCGGCGTTTTTCCTGGTGTCTTTGGCAACTCAAAAGATTGTGAAAGTTCTTGGCGTTCGGATCATTACCGTCGGCGCCGCGATTCAAGGTCTAGGGATCACCTTGCTCGCGGTGACCTTCGCAGACCAGTGGGGTGACCCGTCAATCGTCGTACTGGTGCTCATCCTCGGATTGATCGGTGTCGGGCAAGGACTAATCGGACCGACCCTGTTCCGCGTGATTCTCTCGCGTGTTCCCATTGCCAGCGCGGGCATGGCGTCCGGCGTCGTGGTGACAAGCCAGCAGGCAGCAACGGCTGTGGGAGCCGCCGGTGGCGGAGCTCTCATTGCGGTCCTCGGCAGTCACTTCTCCGGTGGCGCGATCGCTGCTGCGTGTTTTGCAGCATTAGCGGGTGTTTCGGTCCTGACTCTCCTTTCCAGCCTCGCCCTACCTCAATTGGACAAGTGATGAGTCACGACGAATATTGGACACCGAAGGCGGCACTAGTGACCGGGGGCGCGAGCGGAATTGGTCGAGCACTGGTAGCTGCTCTGTCAGCGAATGGCGTCGAAACACTGCTCGTCGATCGCGACAGAATCAGAGTGAATGATGCTGTGAACGCGCTGAGTGGGCGCGGGGCGCCGATACACGGTCTGAATGTCGACCTTGCGACGACACATGCGGCGCCCATCGTCTCGGACCGTGTGCAAGAAGTTTTCGGCCGCCCAGCAGTCGATGTCGTCGTCAGCAACGCAGGTATTCTCGGCCCCGTTGGTACGGAACTGTGGAACACCGACATGTCGCGGGTGCGGACAACTATCGACACGAATCTCCTCTCACATATTTCCCTCGCACACCAACTCTTGCCGAAGATGATCGCTAGTGGCACTCGATGCCGATACATCTTCACCGGTTCGATGGCACCCTTCGCATCCGGGTACAACTCGGTGCCCTACGCAGCGACGAAAGCCGCACTGGTGGCAGTCGCGCGGGGGATTTCTGCTGAACTTCGTGGCACAGCTGTGCATTCAGCCGTCGTGTGCCCTGGCTTCGTTCGTACACCGATGACCGCAGAACTGATAGTTCCAGCAGGCGCTGGGGGAGAAAGCGAACTTGCGCCAGAGCACGTTGCCGAAGCAGTCATTGCTCACCTTCAGACTGATGACCTGTACATCTTCCCGAGCCCAGATACCGGAACCAGGATGCTCCAGTATGTCCAGGAACTAATGCAGGCAACTGAACCTGAACAGCATCTCCCCGAGACTCATTGGCGTGCAGGCCAAACCGACGAATACACACGGAGCGAAGCACAAACCCAAAGTAGCGATGAATGGCCGTGCAGCCTGCAGTGGACGGGCACTCACCCAATTGAGGACGGGCGATGAACAAGAAGTCGCAAACCGAATCGCCGGGGCTTCACAACACACGAAAAAGGTACGCCGCGGAGCGTTCGAAGAGATCCGAATCCGACCGCCGATATGTGCGTTTGTCCAGCATTTCGTGGGCCCGATCTAAGGACCATGTCAACCGTGCACCCTGCACCGACGCAGTTGACGTCACCATCATCGGTGCCGGCATCGGAGGATTGGTCCTCGGGGCGCTGTTGCGTCAGACAGGATCTGTGCAGCGGATCCGCCTTGTAGACGAAGCTCCGGAAGTAGGCGGGACCTGGGCAGTCAATGATTTTCCCGGCCTTGAATGTGACGTCGAGAGTTTCATCTATCTGCCGTTGCTCGAACAAACCGGGACTGTCCCTGACTACAAGTACGTGTCAGGTGAGAATATCCTCGATCATTGTAAATCTGTCGCTCGGCGCTTCCGGCTCTATGACGATGCCCTACTATCGACGAGAGTCACGGCAGCCGAATGGAATTGCGCCGATCGCGTCTGGAATATCAAGACCGATGCAGGGGACAGTTTCACGTCGAGATTCGTGTGTTCGGCCATAGGATCCTTGAGTATCCCGAAGATGCCAGACATTCCCGGTATCGAAAGTTTCATGGGTCACTCATTCCATGCGAACCGCTGGGACTACGACTACACCGGGGGAACGGGCGGTCGTGAGCTCAGCAACTTGACCAATAAGACGGTAGCTGTGATTGGCACGGGAGCTACTGCGGTGCAGGTGATTCCGAAGATCGCTGACGCAGCTCAGCGCCTACTCGTCATCCAGCGAACGCCCGCTGTCGTTCTACCGAAGCCAAACCCGGCCACCGACGAAAGATGGTACGAATCACTCCCTTCTGGATGGCAGTCGGAGCGCCGGGACAATTTTCATCGCGTCACCTCCGGGGGGACCGTACACAACGACCTCGTCGACGACGGATGGACTACGATCGCTGCACCGCTCGCAGCGTCCCTGCTGCGGTCTGCCATGGATGGGGACCGAACTGACGCGGAGGTTCTCGATCTTCGGACGATGGAGAAGATCCGCGATGGGATCGACATCGCTGTCGACGATCCGAAAACTGCCGATGCACTCAAACCGTACTACCGCCTGTTCTGCAAACGGCCGACATTTCACAGCTCGTACTATGAGACATTCAATCGAGCGAACACCGAGTTGATCGACACCAGCGGACGCGGTGTAGACCGCATCGATGCTCGAGGGCCCGTAGTGAACGGAACTGTGCATCCCGTGGATTGCATCATTTACGCGACGGGATTCGAATCTGAGTTGACGACGCCTTACACAGCGCGGGCCGGGATCGAGTTCACGGGCAGAGACGGAAGGCGACTATCGGATTGGTGGGCGGACGGAGTACGAACATTCCACGGCGTGATTTCCCATGGATTTCCAAATCTGTTCTTCATGGCCAAATCTCAGTCAGGTCTGCACGTCAATGTTCCTCACATGCTCGAAGCTGTAGCCGAGCATATTTCGTTCATGGTCGAAGAAGCTGTGGCGAATGACGCGCTCGTGGAGCCGACGCAACGAGCAGAAAGCGCCTGGGTGCAGGAAATCTCGACGTCAGCTCCGCGGGACCTCGAGTTCGCACAAAGTTGCACGCCGGGACTGTTCAACAACGAAGGCGATCCAGAACGTTCGCCTCGCCAGAACAGCAGTTACGGGAAGGGCTCCATCGCCTTCCTCGAACTTCTTGAACACTGGCGTAACTCAGGTGACAAGTCGGACGTCGGCCTCAGCAACTAGAAGAGCGTTCGCGGTGCGGAAGAATTGAAATATCAAGGGGAGGAAACCATATGAGGATCGAGAAGCTCCACGGCAGCCCCTTTGGCGCGGTAGTCCACGACGCTCCGGTCGGACCAGAAATCTCGGACGGAGCGGTTGAGCAAATCCGACGAGCCGTCGACGAACACATCGTGCTGGTTTTTCGTGGCCATCAGTACCCGTCTGACGAGGACCTGATCGCGTTCGGCCGCAGGTTCGGCTACATACCTCGAACCGGGCTCAACGCAGGAAAGGGCGCGGCCGAGATGTACAACGAGATGCTTCTGATCTCGAACATCATTGACGACAATGGGGCCAAGATCGGTGTCGGAGACGCCAACTTCATGGACTGGCACACGGACTACTCTTTTCGCCCCAAAGTCTCACAATTCGGGTTCCTGTCAGCAGTGGAACTCCCGAGGAAAGGTGGCGAGACAGCATTCACGAACATGTATGCCGCATACGAATCGATGACGCCCGAACTCCGCGGCCGCCTCGCGAATCTCAGCGTACGGCACAGCTTACGAGGCGGGTATGAAGATCATATCGAAGACGTCCTCCAGGGTGAAGTTCTCAACGGCGACCCAGCCCGTTCCAACCCGGCGGACGGGACATCAACGGTTCATCCCCTATTGGCGCGAAATCCCCGCACCGGTCGTTCCGCCATATATGTCAACCCTTTGAACTCGAAGAAGATTATTGAGTACGAGAACGAAGAAAGCGCTCTCCTTCTCAAGGAGATGTTCAAACTGCCTGGGCGAGAGGATATTTCATACACCCATCACTGGCAGGAAGGAGACATCGTACTGTGGGATCAGCTCGGAACGGTGCATGCCCGTCTGCCGTTCGACAACACGGAGAGACGCAAGCTCCGGAAAGTGGTCACCATCTTCGATGACGCGCAAGCTCCTTGGAAGCATGCGCATGCTTGACGCCAGGGCCCAGCCATTGGGGTACGGCACCAGTCACGCGAAGGTCATACTTTTCGGCGAGCACGCGGCACTTTTCGGCGGACCTGCAATTGTGTGGCCGCTGAAGCAGATTGCAGCCGAATCGGTGATCATGTCAGCAGCACGCCGCGGGATCACAGTAGTCGCTGATTCGACAGCGTCAGGTCGACTTGTCCAACAGGATGAAGGCAGCCCTCTGGCTATCGCTGCAACCGAAATGTTGTCGGTCATCGACCAGCCAGACGCGTCGTTGCTCGTCGAAGTCCGAAGTAACATTCCGGTCGCTCGCGGGCTCGGGGCCAGTGCCGCTATGGCCGCTGCAGTGGTGGACGGCATCGCCGCCGCATTTCAACTCACCTTGTCCGCCGAAGACAGATTTCATGCCATCCAGGTAGCGGAAATGCAGGCTCATGGCCGGTCCAGCGGAATCGACATACACGGTGTCACATCTGATTTGCCGATCATCGTAGAGGGGGAGACAGTCGCGGAGTTGACCCCGAGCGGTCAATTCGCTCTGACAATCGCTGACTCCGGGATCCCCTCTCGCACCGCCGAATCGGTCAGTGCGGTTGCACGATTGGTTGCCACTGATGTGGGCACGCAGGACATGCAGAATCTACTCGGTGTCTGTGCAACCGCGGTAGACACAGCGAGGAAGGCATGGGATCCGAGTGTGATCGGAAGTCTCATGCACGAGGCGCACTCGGCGTTACGTGCGTTGGGCGTGAGCAGCCACGGCATCGACCGCATGGTCTCAGCTGCCGCACACGTGCCCGGAGTGCACGGCGTCAAAGTGACTGGTGGAGGAATGGGAGGGTCAATCGTGGCAATGAGTACCACCGATGCGGCAGAGCAGGTGGCCGAGGCGCTCATTTCTGCGGGTGCGCGGCACTGCTGGAAGGTTCCCGTCCACGCTGGAGTGCCCGTATGAACGCAACCGCCACTGCCTACCCCAACATCGCTCTCATCAAATACTGGGGGAAGCAGGACGAGAATCTGATACTTCCGGCCACCCCCAGTTTGTCACTGACCCTCGATGTTTTCGCGACAACCACGACAGTGCGTTTGGTAGACCACGAGTTCGACACGGTGGTGCTCAATGGCGACGAAACAGATGGCCCCTTCGCTGAGCGCGTCGTCAGGTTCCTGGACATTG
This sequence comes from Rhodococcus sp. P4_F3_2, assembly GCF_056401335.1. NCBI lineage: Bacteria > Bacillati > Actinomycetota > Actinomycetes > Mycobacteriales > Nocardiaceae > Rhodococcus > Rhodococcus sp. P4_F3_2. Next base: position 39,333 of record NZ_JBFUJN010000025.1, on the reverse strand, counting down.
TTCGCGCTCAGTCGCGTAACTCCGCTCGTGCGCAAGTCATTACGAGAAATAGCGGACCGACGGCCGCTGGGCTCGCGTCCTCATCTTCCGGCTTTGCAGCCCTAGCCCTAGCGGCGAGCACAGCGTTCGGCATGGAGCTCTCGTCGAAGGATCTGTCAAGGCTGGCGCGCCGTGGCTCGGGCTCGGCATGCCGCTCGATCTATCCTGGCCTCTCGTCGTGGCATCCCGGTTCGGACGAGACTTCGCACGGTGAGCACATCGCCTCGACCGGCCTCGACCTCTCCATGGTGATCGTCATGGTCAACGCAGCATCAAAGTCCATATCGAGTCGCACAGCGATGCGATTTACCACCGAGACGTCCCCCTATTACGCCGCTTGGGTCGACAGCTCGCAGACCGACATGCAGCGTGCGCTCGATGCGATTGCATCGGCGGATCTACCCGCGCTAGGGCTGCTCGTCGAACGCAACGCGCTCAAAATGCACGCATCGATGCTCGCTGCCGACCCCCCCATCGTCTACTTGGAGCCGCTCTCCCTCGAGCTTGTCAGATTTGCCGGATCGCTACGCAGAGAAGGGATCGATGTCTTTGCCACGATGGACGCCGGCCCCAACGTGAAGCTTCTTTGCTCCTCGCAGGACGCCGGCATCGTGGCGGAGCAGATTTCGAAGTCTTTCGACATCGAGACCATTGTCGCACGGTCCGGTCCTGGGGTGTATCTGGATGACAGTGCGGTGAAGTCGTGACAACCGGTGACAGGCGAGACGACATCTGCACAGGCATAGGTTACGGAAAGCTGATGATTGCAGGCGAATACTCGGTCACACGCTCGGGTCGTCGAGCGATTGTCATGGGAGTGAACCGAGGAATAACTGCTCGTACGACTCCTTCGATGAGCAAGTCGGTGAGTTTGCAATACAAGCAACGCTCGGAGACAATCAGGATTGAAAAACTCTGCAGCACAGACTATTTACACTATGTGTCCCCGGACAATTCGTACGCCCTGCACCTCGTAGCCAAGATCGCGAAATTGGCGCAGTCCATGGGAGTGAGATTTACCGGCGCCAAAATAGCGATCGATTCCGACCTCGATGACCCTTTACTCCGCGTGAAGTACGGACTTGGAGGATCATCAGCTGTTGCAGCCTCGTTGGCGGTATCCCTGGACGCGTACCTAGGTCTCGCACTCGACCGCGACCGTCTCTGGAAGCTGTCGTACCTGGCGACGATTGAGTCCAACCCGCAGGCTTCCGGGGCTGATCTCGCCGCCGCGTTGTGCGGAGGGTGGGTCCACTATCGGTCACCCGACCGTGAGTGGCTAACCGACAAGATCGACAACACTGAACTCGGAGCACTGATTTGTGCGGATTGGCCCGGACTTGAGATCGAGCGACTGACGCGACCGCCAGATGCGGGTGCACTCGTGGTGGGGTGGTCCGGAACCCCAGCTACTACTGCAGATTTGGTCACGGCTGCCAGGTCTCGAATCTCGAATGATTTTCTCGAACACAGCGATCGGACCGTAGCCGGACTTTCGAAGGCGTTAACTACCGCCGACTACTCTGCTACCGCCCACTACGTCCACCAAGCGCAGGCACACTTCGAGGATTTGGACAGCCCCCCGGTGGGGATTCTCACCGACAACTTACGAACAATGATCCTCGAATCCTCGAAACTCGGGGTACCGGCCAAAGTATCTGGTGCAGGCGGGGGAGACTGCTGCATCGCCTTTCCATCCGACATTCACCATCAACGTGCACTGACTCAACGGTGGAACGATCTGGGCTTTCCAGTTCTGCCGCTGAGCCCAGCCCCGGAAGCAGAGGCCCCCGAATGAGTGAGAACGCGAGCAACCGGAAAGACGATCACGTGAGGCTCGCCAACAGCTTCCACGATGTCAGCACTTCCCTTGGAGAGCGACGGGCGTTCGACGACGTTGACTTCGTCCACCATGCGTTGGCAGGTGTAGATGTCGAGGAGGTCGACATCTCCGCCACTGTTCTTGGTGATCATTGGAGCAATCCTTTCTACATAAACGCAATGACAGGCGGCAGTCTCTACACCGGTGAAATCAATGCTGTGTTGGCTGAAGCTGCTGCCGCTACCGGCACGGCCGTCGCCAGCGGCTCGATGGCCGCGTACCTGAAAGACCCGGAAACGGCAGCGAGCTTCCGCGTCCTTCGAACCAGGAATCCGAAAGGGTTCGTCGCTGCCAATATCAATCCCAACTACCCGGTAGAGCAAGTGCGTCGAGTGGTCGATCTGCTCGAAGCAGACGCCCTGCAAATCCACGTGAACCTGGTCCAGGAATTGATCATGGGTGAGGGAGACCGGACTTTCTCTCACTGGATTCGCAACATAGCTTCGATCGTCGACGCGATGTCCGTTCCGGTCATCGTCAAGGAAGTCGGCTTCGGACTCAGCGCCAAGACATTACACAGTCTCGTGGACGTAGGGATCGAGACAGTAGATGTGAGCGGTACGGGTGGGACGAATTTCGCTGCGATCGAAGACAATCGGAAGGAGGACGGTGCTCCACGATTCGACTACCTGCACGGTTGGGGGCAGAGCACACCTCTTGCGCTGATTGAGGCTGACCAACGCGGACCGATCGTGACACGACTGGCGTCTGGCGGGGTCAGAAGCCCCTTGGACGTTGCCAAGTGTTTAGCGCTAGGTGCCCAGGCGGCAGGTGTATCGGCCTCCTTCCTTGCCAGTGCCTTGCGGACTGGATCTGATGGGCTCATTTCTGAAATCAACAGATGGCGTGGGGAATTGACCAGCATCTACAGTTTGGTCGGGGCTCAGTCGACACCAGATCTGTCGAGAACGGACCTAGTCCTCACCGGCCGGCTGCGCGATATATCAGTGGCGCATGCGCTCGAGCCCAACGCCTACGTCAATCGGACCGACACTCACGGCAGTCCTCGCACTACTCCCATCAGAGAGGTTCTCGCGCAATGACCGGACACTCAGACACGACAACACCTCCCACGCTGATCCCTACCAGATGGGTAGGCCCCCTGCGTCTTTCCGGCCCGATCATCGACGAAAGCGTTGAAGTTCCATTGGCCACGTATGAAGCGCCACTGTGGCCCTCTGTTGGGCGCGGCGCACGAGTGTCGCGGCTCGTACCGGAGGGTCGGGGAATTCGTGTGGAGGTGCTGAGTGAAAGCATGACGCGATCCGTCGTGGTGCGTACAGCGGATGTCACGGCGGCTGCGAACGTGGCCTCACGGGTGGAGGCGGATCTGCACGAACTCCAGACGGTCGTAGCCGACACCAGCAGGTTCGCGCGACTGAAAGGTGTACACACCGAGATCGTCGGTGCGTTGGTCTTCCTTCGGTTCCAATTCACGACAGGTGACGCGTCGGGGCACAACATGACGACACTCGCGTCCGAACATTTGATCGCACACGTGATGACGCACTACTCCGCAGAGTACGGTTCCATCTCTGGAAATCTTTGTGTCGACAAAAAGAATTCCTCGATCAACGGAATCCTCGGTCGAGGAAAGTCTGTGACTGCCGATATATTAATTCCTTCCGAGATTTTATCGAGTCAACTCCGTACTTCCGCTTCCAGTGTTGCGCGACTGAATCAGGAGAAAAACTATATTGGGAGCATCCTTGCCGGCGGCGTTCGGACTGCAAACGCACACTACGCCAACATGCTCCTCGCCTTCTATTTGGCTACAGGTCAAGATGCGGCGAACATAGTAGAAGGTTCGCAGGGATTTACCTATGCGGAGGATCGGGATGGTGACCTCTACTTCTCATGTTCACTTCCGAATCTCATCGTCGGAACGCATGGCAATGGAAAAGGCAGCCCCGCGATCCAGGCCAATTTGGCTCGATTGGGGTGCGGAGACGGGCACGGAGTCGGCGACGCTGCGCGGCGGTTGGCGGCCATCTGTGCTGCGACCGTCCTCTGTGGTGAGTTGTCACTCCTCGCGGCTCAAACGAATCCCGGCGAATTAATGAAATCCCATCTCTCGCTCGAAAGAAGTGAAACTCATGCCAATGCCTGAAAGCGTGACTGTTGGAATCGAAGATATCGCCTTCTCGACAGCAGGATCAGTAATCGATCTGTCGGTGATCGCGGATGCGCACGGCGTTCCTCACGACAAGTTCTATGTCGGCATTGGGCAGAATCAAATGAGTGTGGCAGGGCCCGACGAGGATCCTGTCACACTTGCTGCTGCCGCGGTGGACGAGATCAAGCAAAGAAATGATCTCACAGCCGTGCGGACTCTACTTCTCGCTACCGAATCAGGAGTTGACCAATCCAAGTCGGCGGGCGTGTTCGTTCACGGACTCGTGGGTCTCCACCCCAATGTCCGCGTGCTTGAACTCAAGCAAGCGTGCTATAGCGCTACCGGCGCCTTGATGCTTGCGCGATCACTGGTGACCTCCGATCCTTCGGAGAAAGTGCTCGTCGTCGCCACTGATATCGCCAAATACGACATTGGATCCAGCGGAGAACCAACGCAGGGCGCGGGCGCCGTTGCGATGCTTATTTCCACTACACCGAGGATCCTCGCCTTCGATAGGCCTACGGGTGTTTACACCGACGATGTCATGGATTTCTGGCGACCGAACCATCGGAAGACAGCCTTGGTGGACGGCAAGTTTTCTATCGAGGCTTATCTTCGGGCGCTGAGTGAATCATGGGAAGACTATTCCGCCCGCGGAGGGCGTCCGTATTCTGAGCTAACTACTGTCTGTTTCCATCAGCCGTTCACAAAGATGGCCAACAAGGCTCACAGGCATTTGGCTGAGATCAACTCTTCGCGGCAGACAGGCGAGGAGATAGCCACTCTTCTGGATCCCACGCAAATTTACAACCGAAGGATCGGTAATACGTATACGGCATCAATGTATTTCTCTTTGATAAGCCTGTTGGAGAATTCTGAGAAAGATTTGGACGGCGCGCATGTAGGATTCTTCAGTTACGGATCCGGAAGCGTCGGCGAATTTTGGTCGGCAACCATTCAGCCCGGGTATCGAAATTACATATCTCGTGAAAATAGCGTTCGAAAATTAGATTGCCGTACCGAGGTTGGTTATCTAGAGTATCTAGATTTTCATCAACATGGCCTTCCGGAAAATGGCTCGTCGGCTGAGGTGGAGCGTAAAACATCTTCCGGTGGATTTAGGCTTTCTGGAATAGATTCAGATCGTCGTCGATATGAGAATTTTATCTGAGTGCTCATTTTTAATTCATCTCAATCGGGATTAGAGAGGTAGGAGGACGGTATGTCCGATAGTCAGGCAACGGTGGTCGAAAATCTTCTCCGGACCTCGCGAGACCGAGTAGAGCCCGCGTTGTGGAGCGCCATCCAAACATTGGAAGAGCCGATTCGGGAGGTTTGTGAGTACCACTTCGGCTGGAGGGACCTTGACGGCGTTACTCGCCGCAGGGCGTTGGCGTTGGGCAAAGGTATTCGACCAGCGCTGGTTTTCCTCGGTGCGCGAGCGCTCGATGGTGGCGATCGAGATGCTCACGAGGCAGCAAAAGCTGCAGCCGGAATTGAGCTAATCCACAACTTTTCGCTTGTGCACGACGACATCATGGATGAAGACAAGACTCGGCGTCACCGTGAAACGGTATGGTCTGCGTTCGGGCAACCTGCAGGAATACTTGCTGGCGACGCTCTACTGTGCTTGGGCCTCAATACCGGGCCTGTTCAGTGGCGGGGAGGCGGGGAACTTGTCCGAGCGGTTCAGGAGTTGATTCATGGCCAATTCCTCGATCTTGACTTCGAGGCACGACAACATGTGGATCTACAGACATGTATTCGAATGGCGGATCTCAAAACTGCAGCACTCACGGCGGCAGCGTGCGCCCTGGGCGGTCACTCAGCGGGGGCAGACGACTCTGAGATCGAGGCACTTCGTAACTACGGCAGGAATTTCGGCTTGGCCTTCCAACTGGCCGACGATGTCCTCGGAATCACCGGTTCCTCTGGCTCGACAGGCAAAGCAGAAAAGAACGACATCTGGAGGCGCAAGCGTAGCCTCCCCGTCGTTTACGCGCTCACACAGAAAACTACTGCCGCTCAACGACTCCGAGATCTTTACGCACAAGATCAGTGGACAGGTGGTGATGTGGGCGAAGCGCATACGATCATCACCGCACTTGGTGCAGTGGAGTGGGCTCGTGAGGAATCTGACGGTCATGTGAAGGCGGCTGTCGACGCTCTGACTCGAAGTCCTCGCATTGCGAACAGCCCCGTTCTTCCGCAGCTTGAAGCGCTCGCGGTATTTGCCTCGAACCGAAATCTCTGAAGGACGTCCGCTGGCCACTCCCGTTGTCCGCCTGTCTCTGGAGCAGCGAACGATTGCTGCTGTAGCCCCGGTTGTAGCTTGTGAAACGCTGTTCACCACAGTTCTCCAGGAATGATCTGGATGGTTGAGGGGCACGGTAGGCCCCGTAGTAGCGATGCGTTCGGCGGCAAGGTGCAAAGAATGGTCAGAGCAGATGCCCATGAGCCAGCACGGGTTCACTTTGAGGTAATCGGCAGTGGAGATCGTGAGCCGATCGTAGTCCTTCCAGGCGGCGGCGTTCGATCACCCGAGTACCTAGGGGACATACGTCGGTGGGGTTCGGTTCGCCCGCTCGCAGTGGTGCACTACCGGGGAACCCCGATGTCGCCAGGACTTCCAGGGCCGTGGTGGAACCAATTCGACGACCTGGAGGAGGTGCGCCGGACACTCGGATTGAAATGCGTTGACATCCTGGCGCATTCGGCAGGTACACGAGTGGCATTGGCCTATGCCGCGATGGGCGCACCCGTGCGGCGGTTGGGGTTGGTAGCACCATCTCCCACACCTTGGTTGGTCGATACTGATGACGACACCGAGGCACTCGCCAGCGATCGTCGCGGAGAGCCGGCTATCGAGGCTGCGCTGGCAGCAGGGCCCTTGGAGTTGGAAGACGAGACGAGATTCTACGCACAACAATTCGTGACTGCCCCGCTCGGATATGCGCGATGGGACGCGAGGTCACAGCGCCATGCATTGCTCGGCGAGACTAACTTCAGAGCGCTGCAATCTTTCTTTTCTGCCCCACCTCCGCACGGGCTGATTCGCCGAATCGGCGAACTCCGTGTTCCAGTTCACATCATTGGTGGCGCTGCAGATTTGTTGTCCGGCAGGGCGACGGTTGAGGCGCTGCGTAGGGCACTTTTTGACTCTTCTGTGGAGTTTCTGGAAGCGAGTGGACATTATCCGTGGGTCGATCAACCAGAGGCGTTTGCGTGCGCCGTGCGCCGGTGGTCGTCCGCTTATACAGAGTAGGACGGCGGGGCGGGTCGGGCGTTGGGGAAGGAAGCTCCTGTCCTGTCGGTTCCAGAAGCCTGTGGTGTGTACGCGGGCGTTATATGACCGGACTGGGAAGCGGAATTTACGTGGTACTGACCGAAATTCCGCATGGACCCCGTGTCGAGCGCTCGCTGTACTTTGAAGGTGGCCCTGTCGGTTTCGTGTGAGAAGCGAGGCAATTTGCAGCCACCCTACGGGATCTCGACAGACCGCGGTGTCCAGGTGAGTGCGGGCGTACCCTCTCTGTAGCCGGTATCGTCAGCACCGAGATGCCACTCGGCCGGACTGCTGAAGACGTGCGGCCATTGGCAGGGCGTGACATCTCTGTTCCTCGGTTCAGCTGAGTAAGTCTCGCTTTTTACAGAGACTTACTCAGTCGTTGACGTTGGCAGCGGCCCGGAGGGTGGCGAGTGAGATGGGAGGGCCATTTTCCGGGTGCGGCCACGACGGGTGCGGCCACGACAGATTCGATTGTTGCTTTTGCGTCAGCCTCATCGATATCGGCGGCCACCAAAAACGAAGCGCCTCTTGGTTCGATCCGATCCCCGTCATAGGTGTGCGTCGCCTGAACGGACACCCACGACCGTCGCGCTGGTTCGCACCGCGGTTCGTCTCGCAGAGGCGACGGGCCCCAGCTGGTTGGTGGCATCCAATCGATCTGCAGCGGCGAAGTGACCACCATTTAAACGAGGGCGTTGTACGCGGCGTGGCTGGCGATCGACGGAATCAGTGACCTTGTCCAGATGGCAAGTCCGCCCCAGAGAAGTCCGGCAACCACCGTGACTGCTGCATTGAGGGCGGAGAAGGTGTAATGCGCCATGCCGAATTTGTAGCAGAGAAGGATCCACAGTCCAGCGCTCATTACGTGTGCTGCCCATTTCGGCCAGCCGCTACGAAAGTATCGGCGTGCGAGAACGACTGCAGCGATCAACGGTCCACGCCACAGGATTTCTTCTGTGACGACTCCGGAGATCAGTGTGAGACCAGGGATGTGGGATGCCCAGCCTGAACTCAGCCAGGTTGATCGTTCGGCGTCGGCGGCAAGTTGTTCGGGGGATTGATGTGTTCCTACTGTCTGGACTGCGAGGTCGAGAATCGGTCCTTGCAGCAGAGCGGTGATCGCCAGTGTGACGATGGTGACGGCGACGAGTTTTGCCATTGTTCGTGGTTGGGGGAATGTGCAGCCGATGCCCGAGCCGCGAGGAAGGTCAGCTGATGCGCTCGACCGTGAGATGGGACGTCGAACTGACTGCCCTGTCGTCGATCTCGCAGAAAGGCGAGGAGTCGGAAACGACGACCACAGTTTCGCCGCGAACCGATCCTGCAGCCCGACGGGAGGAAAGTGCTGGTACCGGTCGTGTCGGGGAATTCGCTGCGGGGAGCATTGCGACGTACCGCCGAGGAGTTGTTCCGCGATGTGATCGGCTACGAAGGACAGATACCTCTCTCCGCGGCGCACGCACTGCGCAACGGCGGCAACCTGAGCAAAGTCGCCGGCGACTCACTGACCGGCCGCAGGCGTCAGCGCCTGCGCGAACTGGTCCCGCCGATCAGTTTGTTCGGAGGCAACTGAGGCGGTGCGCCGCCGATGGACGGATGCCTGAAAGTCGGCAAAGTCGTTCCCCGAGTGAAGGAAACAGAATCGATCATGAGCAGGCCCTACCCGGGAGCGCTGATGTCGCAATTCGAGCTCATGTCCCTGGAAAGTTACAGCCGCTTCGACGACGCCGGCACCAAGTCCTTCCCCGCGCCCTTCGATGCCGACACCGTGCCCGGTTCGGGAACTTCTGCGCACCAGACGTCGATGTTGATGCGCTTCGAAGTCGAGACCCTGCCCGCAGGAACACATTTCGAAACATTCCTGAGGCTCGACCGGGCAACAGACCGCGACATCGCCTTCTTCAGCGACGTATGGGAACGATTCGCGCGAGACGGCTCCTGGGTGGGCGCAGCGCGATCGGGCACGGCAGAGTCCGCGCCGAGTCGGAGCTGACCGTCTTGACCGGCCCCGGCCCGCAGGTAGCGGACTGGCGAGCGGAACTGGAACCGCTACGAGAAGACGTGATCGAGGCACTGGGATGGCTGACATGAACTCAGACACCACCTTCGCTCCCTTCCTGGTCAGGGCGCATCTCTCGTCCGGGTTGGCACATGCAAGCCCCTGGGGGATCGCCTTGGACGGCATCCTCGCCGCGGAGCTGTGGGCCGACCACAAAGCAGGCGCCCTCGACCGCGGCGAATACGTGCCGGCGCTCTCGCCGCAGGCGACCCCGCCGGATCTCGAATTACCGCTCGCGCGCTGCACTCTGGCGGGCGCGGACTGGCATTGGTGCGCGACCTGTTCGTTCCCCGAAGACCCGGCCGGGGATCCAGTGGTGCGGCACTGGGCGAGCAGAACTGATCACCGAGGGCTCGAGGAACTCGCGTCGAGCGTGCCGGCAGTGATCTCGGACCGGCAAGGCCGCTACCGGGCGAGGTACATGCCGTTGATGATCACCAATTCCCGAACGGTCACCTGGCGCGGTGTTGGTGACCTGGCTGCTGTCGCGGCGATATTATCCGGTCTCGATGTGATCGGGAAGAAACGCGCGCACGGTGAGGGCCGCGTTCTGCGGTGGGAATTCGAGAACCGTGCAGGTGAGGATCCGTGGGAGTTCTCGCACGAGCACGCCGACGGGACGCTGGGGCGCACGACACCGGCGTCATGTGTGGCCTCGCGAGATGCGCCGGTCACCTCGGGGTTCGGGTTGGCTGGTATTCGTCCGCCGTACATGCACCCGGCGCGGATGCGCGAACTCCACCTGCCGCGGTAGCGGTGTTCGAAGGCGGACTGGTGGCGTGTTACTCGAAACGGGTAACAGGTTGTATTGGTCGAATTTTGCGACTCACCGGGCGGGGCTCGTCCGGCTGGACTCTGGGTGGTGCGATGAGTGTGAGGACTTGTTTGGGGGCGGCATCGATGTAGGAGAAGGGGTGCCGGACGTCCTCGGGGATGGGTTCGTTGTTGAGGACAGCGGAGACATAGTTCGGTAGTTCCTCTCTGTCGAAGATCCGGATGTTGGTGGGCGCGAAAAGCTCTTCCGAAGATTCGAGTGGAGATGGGGTCGCAGGCTTCCATTCGATGGGAACCCTCAGTCTCGTCATTTTCGTCCAGTCGTCGAGATAGTTTCGATAACTACGCCGCACCCAATCCTCGCTGTGTGCAAGGAGTTTCAGTGTCGATGAGTTGACAAGCAATGAGTATGCCGAGTTTTCCGAATCGAATGCGCCCAGTATGTCGCCGTGGGCGCCAGACATGACTGTCCACTGAGCAAACTGCATGAAGGTCAGCGGGGAAGGCCCTGGTGGTGGAGACACGTCGTGGGTGGTGACACGGTCGTTCGCCAGGCACGACCATGGGAGTGCGTGCTCACGGATCGCGGCTAGCGGGACGTCGTCGATTTGTCCCTTGGTCTGGGGGAACCGCTTGAGGAATACATCTGCGCTGACAGCAGTGATTCGATCGCCGGAGGGGCCGAGGCAGCATGTGTGGTCGCTGTACCGGACGCCGGGAGCGGCGAGGTTGTAGAGCGCATAGAGGCTATGCGCCCCGCTCTTTCGGGCGTAGAGGTCGAGTAGGTCGATCTGCTGCATGCCAGTGGATCGAACGGTGTGTTTGATCTTGTATTTCCCGGCCGGGTGTGCCTTGGGTGTTTGAAGCTTCTTGGCTTGGATGACGAGGTGAAACCATTTGTTCGAGCCGTCCGAGATCCACCATTCCCAGTCCGCCCCGTAGCGGGATTCCTCTCTGCGGGTGAAGGCTCCGACGTGGAGGTCGGGAAGGGTTTTCGCAAGGTCCAGCAAGATCCGTTCGGTGGTTCCTTCTTCACCTTGGCGGATGTTGTGGAACTCCCCATCCGTGAAGTTTTGGCCAGCGCGGTGTGCATTCTTGAACAACGCTATTGCGAGTTGCGTCATGCCCGGGCCAGGCGGCGTGGAGGAAGTTGGAGTTGGCACGTGTGTCCCGTCGTGTTGGGCCACCGGACAGGGGTTGCCGGCGTCAGAGGATCGCATGTCTGTGGGCGAGCGCTTAGGAATCTACCGGTGGTTGTGCAGTCGCTAGAAGTGCCCAGAAATGCACTGATCAGGTAGAACTGCGCTTCGCTTCCACGGTGTGAAGTTCGAAAAGGCAGGGTGGCCCTTCTGCTTCGGTTCAAGCAGTCCAGGTCCCTCGCTACCGTTCCCCCATCAATCCGAGAGGCAGATGTGTAGAGGAGTTGTGGTTGCGATGACCATCACCGAGATTCACCCGGGCGATATCGCTGGGAATGTCGATTGGCAAGAGCGGGCAGTGTGCCAACGTACTGATCCCGAAGCATTCTTTCCAGAACCCGGAGAAGCTGTCCGGCCGGCGAAACGGGTCTGCGCAGGATGCGAGGTTCGTGTCGACTGCTTGGCATTCGCATTGGTGAACGACGAGCGTTTTGGTGTCTGGGGTGGGTTGACTGCCTCGGAGCGGCGCCGTCGCTATCCGCGGGCGCAGCCGTGACCACCCACGTGGACTTCACCCATACCTCGTACGCGGAGGCCGCGCGATATGCCGATTCCATCAAACTCGCTCGATATATCTGGGATCGAGGGATTTGCGGCACCGAGCTCCTCGACCTCAGTGGAGCTACCCGCCGAGCACTCGCCAAAGCTGCTGTTGTGAGCCCGCCTAGTATGTCGGAAACATGGGCGACGGTGGCGGATCTTGTGGCAGAACAATCAGCGTGGGCGGACGCTCACCCAGATGATCCGGGTTCTGTTCCGCTGCACGCAGACGAACACGAGGCGTGGATTTCGTGGATCCGCCCAGCAAGCGAAATCGGTCCCTCACATGGGTGATCTTCTGTTCATGGCAGGTGCCTCGATGACATGCCTGTTGGGCGTTGCCGGCCTCACCGTTGGCCTTCGAGGGGCAAAGGATCCGACTGACGAAGACGAAGCGCTCAGGCCCGCAAGCGCATGATCCCGGCGATGTGCACCGCACCACGGCATTGACGCGGTTACAACGCAACGCGAAAACCCGAGCCCGACCCCGCGCAGAGCCGGTGAAATCGCGTCGATCGGTTCACCATCGAATCGTCGGCGGCTCCGGCTCCCTGATGACCGAAGTGACCCGATGCTTCTGAACCGTGGATAGGTCAAGGCTGAGCATTGTGTTCTTCCCTTCGGATCCCTTATCCGCGCATTGCTCAGGGCCGCCGAAGATGACGACATTGCAACCGGCAGCCTGAGTGCTTGGGAACATCAGCCCATCGATCCTTTCGCCAGGGAAGGCGTAGCGCAGATACTCGGTGAAAACCTGAGTAGGGACGTAATCGATGTGTTCGCGACCATCGAGCTCTACCGGCAGAGTGAGATCTTTGACGAAATTTTGAAGGAATCGAAGACTGAAGTAAGCACGGTGCTGGGCAGGGTCGAAAATACTCGGAATTGGAACATCGTCCAGGTGCGAGAGGTCCAGAAGTCGCAGCTCGCGGGCAGGTGAAAACTCGCCGCTGATTGCGTGCGCGTAGGAGCTGTGGGCGCCGACCTCCGCTATCGCCGTCGCAAGCTCAGTTCCGCCGTAGAACATACTGATGCCCGCTGGGCTCATACGGTTTGCGGCGGCACGGTCATGAGGAGGTGAGCCAAGTTGGGCGGCCGCGAATTCTGAAACGTCTGGGGCAGTAACAAGCATTCTTCCCCTGTAGAGGGGGGAGGGGCATGTAACCGGAAACAGACCAGGCACGGCGCGAATCATCGCTACCAAATCTTTGAAGAGGTCGACGGCTGTGAGACGGTTGCCGTCGTCGTCGCCCGGCAGACCCAAAATCAAGAACCGACTTTGATGTTTGACAATGGACTTGAAAGCATCCCAACCGTATTGTATTACCAAGTCCGGGGAGGGTCTCTGCCAATTGCGATCGACCCAAACTTGGCAAGTCAGCGCATCTGAGACATCCGCCAACAACTCGCGGCCGGGTTCAAATTCCGAGTGGAAAAAACTGATTACATCGTATACAACATCTTCGGGATCGTACTCGATGGTCAGTTCCACTTCGCTAGTGTCAACGCCCGATTCCGCGGCAGGCTCGTAGAATAGGTTGATTCCAACCATAATTGCGTCCATGAGCGAGTCGAGGGGCGCAGCCACAGGCTCTTCCTCGGTGCCGATATTTTCACAATAATCGCACTTTTCTTCGGACATATTGTCCGTAATCAACTTTGTGATGATCTCATTGTCGCTGTGCCCGAGACAGATGTTCGTCGAGGGTTCCCGATACCCGCGCTCTTCAATTTCGAGAAGCCTGTTACCTGTGCCCATGACGCCTCTTCCTTACGGTTTTCGATCGTGCTGCCTCTTTGGCAAGAATTTGAGATTACTTGTAGCTCTAGCTGTATGAGGCGCGGACGTTAGTTACGCGGTGCCGGCGGTAAGCGGCGGGCGGACGTCCTCCGCGTGTTGAATGCGGTCGGTGGTAATTGTAGTGAACATTCCAGACCTCGACGGTGGTGCGGCGCTCAGCTTCGCTGGTGTATTCGCGGGAGTGCAGCAGTTCTTCGGCGAGGATGCGGTTGTAGCGTTCGACTTTCCCGTTGTGTTTCGGCGTGTACGGCCGGATGCGGTAGTGCCTCGCTTCGCGGAGTGAAGACGTGAAATCCGCTGCCCGATAGCATGATCCGTTGTCGGTGATCACGCGCTCGATACGAGTGATTCCGTGTGCGGCGAAGAAGAGTCGGGCGTTGTGCATGAAATCGATGGCCGTTGCTGCGGTTTCGTTGTCGCGGGCTTCGGTGTACGCCAGACGAGTGTTGCCGTCGATCGCGGAATGCAGGTACGTGTAGCCGAGGCTGGTCTGCTTGTTCTTCGTTTTCCGCCGCTGGGATCGTTTGGCCTTGTCGAAGCCGCGGCCATGAACGCGCCATCCGCCGCCGTCGGGGATTTTTCCGACTTTCTTGATGTCGACGTGCACCATCTGTCCTGGTCGTTTCGCGATGATGACCTGCGGTTTTCGGTTGTTCTCGCCGTTCGGGTCGATGAACCTGCGCCGATTCAGCCTGAGGTTCCGCAGGATTTTCGTCACGGTCCGGCGAGCAATGACGATGCCGTCGGTGCGCAACTCGAACGTGATCCGTGAGGGAAGACCCTTTCCGGGTCCGGCGCATCGCTTCGATCTCGGCCACGATCCCTGCTGCCGTGGCGGTCGGGTGGTGGATCGGTGTGCTGGATCGGTCCTGCAATCCCAGGTCACCGTATTGGCGATACCGGTTGACCCACTTGGAGGCGCATTGTCGTGAGATACCCATTTCGGCGGCGACATGGGCGATCGGACGGCTCTGACACCGCTCGATCAGGCGTCGCCTTCCTTCCACGGTCAATGGGGCATTACGGTGTGTCACAGGGCTGGTCCTTCTTGCTCGAGAACGGCTATGTCGCAATTCCCATTCTCGCGCTGAGGACCAGTCCGTCTACTTCAGTCCCGCGTCAGCAACGTCCATACCCACAACATCTAGCCGTTCACTATCGACTCGACCAAACAGGTCGAGCAGAGAAACGAAGAATGGCCCGCACAAGGCAAGCAACTTTCGCGAGCGAGTCGCACCATAGTTCGACATCGCGATGAACTGCTACCCTGGCCGGGTGATCGTGATCCGACAGGCATGGTGGCGGCTGCTCTCGCAGCCCGTCTAACCATGTCGTGGGCTGTATGCAGCCCACGCGCAAGTCGAATTCCGGCCGTGCCCTTGAGGTTTCGTACAGTCCCTGACCATTCAGGAGCCGTACGTTGTCTTCCCTCGAAACCGCCACTGCACGTAGCGACCGTCTGCGCGACGACATCGCTGAAAACCCGAGCCGATATCGAGTTCTGACCGGTGAACGCCCCACCGGCCCACTGCATCTCGGACACTATTTCGGCACCCT
Source organism: Rhodococcus sp. P4_F3_2 (assembly GCF_056401335.1). Taxonomy (NCBI): domain Bacteria; kingdom Bacillati; phylum Actinomycetota; class Actinomycetes; order Mycobacteriales; family Nocardiaceae; genus Rhodococcus; species Rhodococcus sp. P4_F3_2. The sequence goes on along the minus strand of NZ_JBFUJN010000025.1, from coordinate 24,077 downwards.
CGCAGAAAGGGTTCGACTGCACCAGCGCGGCGTCGACACGTACATCGTCCTCGCGGACTACCAGGTCATCACCGACCGCGACGCCATCGGCGAAGTCCGCGGCAACGTGTACAGCGCGGTACTGGACTACCTTGCCGCGGGTATCGACCCGCAACGAGCGACGATCTTCACCCACTCCGCGATACCCGCACTGAACCAACTGGTGTTGCCGTTCCTGAGCCTGGTCACCGAGGCCGAGTTGCACCGCAATCCGACAGTTAAAGCGGAACTCGCCGCATCCGGGCGTGCTCTCAGTGGTCTTCTGCTCACCTACCCGGTCCATCAGGCTGCGGACATCCTGTTCTGCAAAGGCAACCTCGTCCCGGTGGGGAAGGACAACCTCCCACATGTCGAAATGACCCGTGTGATCGCGCGAAGCTTCAACGACCGCTACGGCCAGGTCTTCCCCGAACCTCAAGCGCTGCTTACCTCGAGCCGCGAAGTACCTGGACTCGACGGCAGAAAGATGTCCAAGAGCTACGGAAACGCCATCACACTGTCGATGACCGCCGACGACACCGCAGCGGCAATCCGCAAGACACCGACCGACTCACAACGCCGCATCACCTTCGACCCGATCAACCGCCCCGGGGTATCCGCACTGCTGACCACAGCAGCATTGTGCTCAGGTCGCGACGAGAATGACCTCGCCGACCAGATCGGCGACGCGGGCGCCGGCGCTCTCAAAAAGCTCACCACCATGCTCGTGAACGACTTCCTCGCTCAGCACCGGCAACGCAGAAACGACCTGGCTCAAGACCCCCGCCATGTCGCCGACATCCTGCGTGCCGGAAACGATCGCGCGAACGAATTCGCCCAACAGACGCTCGATGAGGTTCGAACCGCGATGGGCACCATGTACTGAGCAACCTTCCCATAGCGCACTCCAGGGCCGAGGACATTCATCGTGTTGCAACGATCCCCGGAAACGCCGTTTTTTGGGGGGTCAACATTGCGCTCCTACGTCGAGGCTGGACGCTCCGGCATTTTCATCATGATCAGCTCAGCGCCATCTTTGTACGGGTACGCCCACTGACCGTCCTTCGTCATCACCGTGCCGGCCTGGCCCTCGTCCGGGGCTGGGCTCCACCCTTGAGTCTCATCCGGCTCTGCAGTCTCGCTCATCTCACTATTGTCTCAACCTCCGAAAACCGGACGAAACCAGTACAGACCCGCGCACAGTAGAAGGTATGAGCGCTGCCACCGGAAAACCAGTGCCGCCGATGCTCGCCACACTCGGGCAACCCCCGACAGGGGAGCGCTGGGCTTTCGAGTCAAAATGGGATGGTCAAAGAGCCATAGCCACAACAGGTTCCACGTCCACGGCTCTGTGGTCGCGCAACGGCAACAACATTAGCGCATCATTCCCCGAGATCGTCGATGCACTCCGCCCTGTGCTCGATCACCGCGAAACCGTCCTCGACGGGGAAATCGTCGCCCTCGGGCCGGACGGTGTGCCGTCCTTCTCCCTGTTGCAACGCCGAATGCATGTCCTGCGGCCCACCGCGCAGCTTCGCAACGAGGCCGTGACCTCGTACTACGTGTTCGACGTCCTCGACGTTGATGGTGCGTCGACGACTGATCTGCCCTATCTCGAGCGCCGCGAGGCGCTCGCCAATCTCAGCCTCGAACACCCGCGCATCAAAGTTCCACCGCACTGGCTCAACGTCGACGGACCGACCATGCTCGAGGTGGCGCGCAAACACCATTTGGAAGGGATCGTGGCCAAGAACATTTCCTCGATCTATCAGTCCGGCAAGCGATCTCGCGACTGGATCAAAACGCCTCTGAGAGCTAATTGTGAGGCCGTAGTGTGCGGCTTCCTCCCCGGCTCGGGAGGTGCGCCAGGAGGAGTCGGATCGTTGATCCTCGGCGCTCACGACGATTCAGGGGTCCTCAGATATATCGGAAACGTTGGTACGGGTCTGACCGATCGACAGCGCCGCGAACTGCGGAACAAGCTCGTCGAACTCCATCAGCCGATCAGCCCGTTCACTATCGAGCCGACGCGAGCGGTCACCCGCAATGCATCCTGGTCGAGGCCGATCCTTGTCTGCGACGTGGAATACAGAGAGTACACCGGTGGCAGCCTTCGGCACCCATCCTTTCGAGGGCTGCGCAACGACAAGACCGCCGCTGAGGTCAACCCGCCAGGTCGTCACTGAGTCGGTGCGACAGTGCAATTGCGGTCCAATCGAAGCGCGGCAGAACTATCCTGGTGATTAGCCTCTCGTCATCCGCGTATCGCTTGTCGATTCAGCACGTCTACTTCGCAGCCGGGTGCGGCTGGATCGAATCCGTGCTCGATCAGCCAACGGACACCTCTCAAGCTGCGCAGCGACCACCAGGCGCGGATGACGTCGAGGTCGACGTCAGCACCGTAGCCGTCTATGACGTCATCGAGGTGTTCCGGGTGGCCGAGGGTCAGTGTTGCGAGGTCGTACAAGGGATCACCTTGGGCTGCTTCGGACCAGTCGATGACACCGGTGACCTCGTCACCGGCGACGAAGACATGCGACGCTTGAAGATCACCGTGTGTGAACACCGGAGTCCACGACCTGAGCGCAATCTCGGCAATCCGACGGTTGGATGCAATCACGCCGGTGGCAACCACCCCGCTCCTGGTCAGCCATGCACATTCGCGGTCCAGTTCCGAGGCGGTGTCGTCGAGACCACGTCCGGGCCAAGGCGGCAACGGTGCGTCGTGCAGCATTCGAACGGCGGCGCCCGCCGCGGCCCACGCCACTGAAGACGCGGTCGACGGTTCGCCGAGGCGGCCGAGCGCGTTTCCCCGCAGTGCGCCGAGCGCGAGGACAGGCGGTGTGCGCCAAAGAATCTGCGCTGTCGGGACCGGGGCGCGGAGCATTGCTTCGACCTCGATGTCGGTTTTCGACTGATCGGCGTCGATCTTGAGGAACACCTCGCCGACCCGCAGAGTCGCGCGCTCGTTGTGGGCGACGACGACCTCGACTTCTGTCACGTCGACCATTGTGACTGAGATGGGCTGTGGCGTCGCGGGGTTTCTCGTGTGCATGCGATCGTGATCGATTGTTCGAGCTCACTCGCCCGGGTCCGAGCCGGGTGGGATCATTGCTGCCACCTGAGACGAGGTGACGCAGAACGGGTGCCCGGCGGGATCGAAGAAGACCCGAAACCGCTGACCACCCGGTTGATGAGAAGCAAGCTCTGCACCGAGGTCGCGCAGCTGCTGTTCGGCTTCTGGAAGGTTGTCGACGCTGAAGTCGAGGTGAAGTCGACGAGGCGCGTCCGGGTTGGGCCACAGGTCTGGCGCATGATTGTCAACGCGTTGGAAATCAATGCGGACATCCTGCTCACTCGTGAGCACAACGAAATCCGGGTTGGCCGAACGAAGTTGTCCACCAAGGAACTTCTTATAAAACTCTGCTAGTTCTCTGGGCTGCGGGCAGTCGACGGTCACGGCGAACAACTTTGCAGGAAGCGGCATGCGACAGTTCTATCAGGGCTCCGGCATCACGCCGCCAGTTCTGTGCTCTGACCGGGGGCGTGTGGGAAGCGATGGGGAAGGCGGCGTCATGACTGTGTCCGAGGTATTCGAGCCGGTCAGCACCGAGCGGTTGGTGCTCCGCGGATACCGCGCAGATGACGTGGACGATCTGCTGCGTTATTACAGCCGTCATGAGGTGTGTCGGTTTCTGTTTGACGATCCGTGGACAATCGACCATGCGCGGAAGGTGGTGCAGCGGAAGGTTTTGTGCCGAAGCCTCGGCGACTGTCATCTGGCGCTTGTCGTCGAATACGAGGGCCGGGTGGTGGGCAATGTGGGGGCATGGTTGATCGAAGGGACCGAACACTCTGCGGAACTCGGGTGGGTGTTTTCCCCGGAGGTTGCGGGGAAGGGGTTCGCGACGGAAGCGGTGACCGCGTTGCTCGATCTCGTGTTCGCAGCACCGTCGCTGCATCGGGTGAGGGCGCAGATGGATGCGCGAAACGATGCTTCTGCTCGGCTCGCACGTCGTGTGGGAATGCGACGGGAGGCCCATTTCCGGGAAGATATGTGGGTCAAGGGCGAGTGGACGGACACGGTGGTATTCGCTGTGCTTGCTGACGAGTGGTCGCCGACATCGTGCTGAGAAGTGAGCGATCGGAGATGGTGGTTTTCAGAAGTGGGTGGGCCTTGAGATCGGTTGTGGGTGTGGTTGTTGCGCTCGTCGCCGCAGTCTCGATAAGTGCCTGCAATGCAGTGGCGCCCGAAACGGTCCCGAGTTCGGTTCCTCGGGACGCGTCGCCCACCACCGTTGTACATGCGTTTTTGGATGCGTTGAATGCGCATGACGTGGAGGCGGCGAAGCGTTTGCTGAGTCCTGAGTTCGAGCAGCGGTTCGAGAGCAGTGCGGATAGTTGGTTCACCAACATCGTCAGCATCACGAACATCGAGGTCGGGGATCCATTGCCTCAGGTCCCCGAGGGTAACGGGATGTCCGGGTACCAGCAGGGCGTTCAAGTCTTGACTCATTTCGACTTGGAACAGAGGGCTGTCGTGTCGATGCACAATGGCGCTACTTCGTGGGGGTACATGCTCGCCCGCGAGTCTGACGGTGACCCTTGGCTCATTGTCAGTCAGGGAATGGGGTAGCGCTGGAAATCAACCGATCCATCTGTCACGGATGTGTCGCCGAAACGCCGATCGAGGACTTCTCCCGGATGCTGAACCCGCGGCAATTGGCCGGATGATGTGAGTGCGGGGAGAGCGCAGTGGGGTAGACCGTCGGTTCGTTGCGTCGAGTTCTCAGGGACCGCCTTGGAGCGTGTACGGGACGAACATCCCGTTCGCTCCTTGCGCAAGGACGGTGACGGGTTGGCTGGTGGTGACGGGCCGTCCCGGCCGAATTGCGGCGTACAGGTCGATGTTCTCGTCGTCGATGTGGTCGACTTTCGAGTAGTCGTATCCACTCGCAGGTCGTGGAATGTCGGCGACGGGGTCGCCGTTGCGGTTGTAGTGCCGGTGACGGTAGGTGAGACTGATCGGGAATCCGTCAGTGGGTGTCCGGTGACGCGAGTAGTAGAGACCGCCGTAGATGGACACCACGACGAGTGTTCCGGCGATCACAAGCATGACGAACGCTGCGACGGCGTTCGTCGGCCACAGCCGTGTCCCTTTGCGCATGCACGAAGTATGGCGAACAGTAGGCACTTCCGTCTGGCGGGTTTTCGATTTCGGGCTACAGGCCCGGTGGTGGGTTGTTTCGGGATAAGTAAACGTCGGGATCATCTGTGAGCCAGGATGTACCAGACCAGGATTGCGAAGAGGGATGCCAGCGAGCAGTAGGCGAGGAAGCCTCCCATATCAATCCAGGTCCGTTTCCCGAAGGGGCCTGGGTTTGTCAGCGACACCTGGACTTCACGCCTTCTGCGTCGGGCGAGGTGGATTCACCACACGGCAACATTGGCCACGCCCCATCCCAGCAGTAGCCACCTGAGCGCCCTGTTTGCTTTGTCGACTGAAGCTCGGTTGGCTATGTCAACTTGAGGTGGCCCCGGTGTGACGGCCTGTCGTGGCCCCGTGCCTGGGAGCCCCTCATGGCGGGGAGCCGAGGGTGGGTGGAATGCTGCTGTCATGGTGATATCGGCGCAGGCTGCGATCGGGATGGCGTTGACCGAGCTGTGGATGGCGCTGACGCCTGGGCCGAACATGATGTATCTGGTATCGCGAAGTATCAGTCAGGGCCGTGCGGCCGGGCTGATTTCTTTGGCCGGCACCGGGGTGGGTTTCGTCGTCTATATGACGATGGCCAATGTTGGACTTGCTGTGGTGTTTGTGGCGGTGCCGTGGCTCTTCATCGGACTCAAGGCCGTCGGTGTCGCCTATCTGGCCTATCTCGCATGGCAGACGTTGAAGCCGGGCGGCCGTGGGTTGTTTGAAACGCAGGACCTTGCGCGGGACTCGTCGGTGAAACTGTTTCGGATGGGCCTGGTGACGAACATTCTCAACCCCAAGGTCGCGGTGCTGTATCTCGCGTTGATCCCGCAGTTCATTGATCCGTCCCGCGGTAACACCACTGCTCAGGGCTTCGCGCTCGGCGGAATCCAAATCACGGTTGGCCTCCTGGTGAACGGACTGATCGTGGTCACCGCTGGCGCGATAGCCGGCCAGCTGATGCGACGGCCGTCGTGGATGCTCTGGCAGCGACGAATTACTGGCACCCTGCTCGGTGGTGTCGCAGTGGCCCTTGCGCGGGACGTGCCTGCACGCGCCCAGGTCTAGCTGTGATTGGTGGCGTTGGCTAGTCGGTAGCTGGTGGTCCCGGTTTCGATGATGTTGCCGCGGTAGGTGAGTCGGTCGACGATCGCTGCGCAGAGGCGGGGATCGGTGAAGGTGTCGGTCCAGCCCGAGAAGGACTGGTTGGAGGCGATGGCGACGCTGTTCTTCTCTTCCCGCTCGGTGAGCACCTGGAAGAGCAGTTCGGCGCCGCGGCGGTCGAGTTCCATGTAGCCCAGTTCGTCGATGATGAGCAGGTCAACGCGGCCGTAGCGGTTGATGGTCTTCGCGAGCTGCTTCTCATCGGCGGCTTCGACCAGCTCGTTCACCAACTTGGTGGCGAGGGTGTAGCGGACCCGGAAGCCCTGCTCAGCCGCGGCGGTGCCCAATCCGATCAGCAGATGGGATTTGCCGGTGCCGGAGTCCCCGATCAGGCAGAGCGGAAGTCCGTGGCGGATCCAATCGCCGGGTAGCGAGCTGATGGATGGTGGCGGCCTCGATGTCGGGGTTGGCGTCGAAGTCGAAGTCCGCCAACCACTTCTCCCGCGGGAACCCGGCAGCTTTGACGCGGCGAACGGTGGAACGCCGGTCCCGATCGTCGACCTCGGCGAGCAGAAGTTCGGCGAGGAACCCCTGATACGAAAGCTGCTGCTTGGTCGCGGCGGTGAGGTGCTGGTCGATCATCGCCCGCACTGTCGGAAGCCGCAGGCGCCGGCAGGCTTGGTCGACTGCGGCGAGCGCGGCTTCTTCGGTGAGGCCGCCGCGGCGCCGCAACGATGGGGCCAGCGCGTTCGTCTGGTTCTTGGTGGTGGCGGTCATAGCGGAGCGGGCCTTTCATTCGGTGGGTCCAGCGGTGCGCTGTCGGAGGCGGTGCGTCGGTGATGCTGCGGAAGCAGCCGGTCGTAGGCAGCAACGCTGGGCAGAGGCCGCCGGTCGGGTGGGAGGCCGGCGATCACGGCAGCAGGATCGGCGAGGCGGCGTTGGGTGAGGCTGACAACTCGGTGCTCACGCCGCTCGCCGTGGCGATCGAGATGACGGGCAGGACTGGCCCTACCCGTCTGCCCATTGGCGGTCGGGGCGGTCGCGAGGAGCTGCGTTTCGGCTCGTCGGGCTTCAACGGCGACGACCTCCGCGCTCACCGCCCCGACCTTGAGCGCGGCGTCGATGGCGGCGATCACCGCAGTCGCGGGCAGGCTGCGGTGCAGCAGCAGGACGTCGATCAGTTCGTTGGTGCCGTCGGTGTCGCCGTTGACTCGTCGGGCGGCGGCCCAGAACGCATCGTGGCTGGTAGTGAACGCTCCAGCTGCGCGGGCTTGGGCCAGCGCGGTCGAACCGGGCAGGGCGCCAGGTTTGAACTTGAGGACCTCGAGGTAATGATCGAGCTCGATCTTCGTGGTGCCGCGGCCAGCGATTCTCGCGTGCCGCGCCACCAATGTTCTGCCGTCGTAGACCAGCAGCTGGGAGGCTTGTAGTGAGACTCGGACTCGGCGGCCGATCAGGTGCGCCGGCACCGAATAGCGGACCATGCGAACGGTGATCATCGCCGAACGGTCCACCCGCGGCGAAAGGATCAGGCCAGGGTCGAAATCCTCGCCGGGCAGCGGAGCCAGCGAAGCCCGGTCGTGCTCGTAGTCCTGGCCGACGGTGCGCATCCGTCCGTCGATCCGGCGGCCCTCGTCCCGGGCTTCCCAGGCTTTGATCTGCTCGTTGAGCTCATCGAGGGACTCCACCTGCGGCATCGGGGTCAGCCGGTTGCGTCGGAACCAGCCGACTTCCCCTTCCACGCCGCCTTTCTCGTGGGCTCCGGCGATACCGGGCTGGCAGTAAAATGGATCGAATCCGTAGTGCGAGTGAAACAGAGTCCACCGCGGGTTCTCCTGCCGTCGCCGGTCCCCTCCCTGGAGCACGGCGACCACCGCTGAAGTGAGGTTGTCGTAACGGATATGCCGAGTCGGAACCCCGCCCAATTCACGGAACGCCTCGACGTGCCCTTCGAGAAACGCTTCCTGACCGCCTGTCGGATAGACCCGGTGGATCGCCTTGCCCGAGTGCGAAAGCCGGTAGACGAACATGTGGCACTTGGTTTTCACCCCGCCCAGGATCACCCAGACCTCACCGAAGTCGACCTCAGCCTCCGCACCCGGGGCGTGGTCCTGGGCGATGAACACCTCCCGCCGACGGCCCGCTTCCACATCGATCTGCGCGCGGCGGACGCGGACGTAGTCCCGCACCGTCGAATACGACAACTCCGTAGCACCGTGCTCGATCGCCAGACGTTCCCGAATCCGAGTTGCGGTGTGTCGCTGCTTACGTGGGGCGTCCAGATCCGAGCGCAGCATCGCATCGATCGCCGGTTTGAACCGGTCCAGCCGCGGCGAGGCTCGCTCCGGTGTCTTCCGCGGTGGCGGCAGAGCCGACGACAACGCCTGTCGCACTGTTCGACGGTGAACGCCGTGCTTGCGCGCCAACGCCCGGATACTCAGACCCTCCACCCGGGCGTCCCGCCGGATCTGCGCGAACAAATCCACTCTCGATCCCATCTCGACCACCACCACCTGCTTCGGCTCGGAAACGATGTTCACGAGCAACCATCAGGTGGGGCCAGATCAAACCGTCGCAACACCACCGGCGAGTCGCAAACGGGGCCAGGTCTAACCGTCGAGCCGGGGCCTCATCAAGCTGTCACAACCAAGACATGTGGTGGACCGTCCGAGCCGTCTCAGATGACCACCACTTCGTCATCCTCACCACCCCAATCCCCGAGGAAGACAACAACACCAACGATTTCCCCGATGAAATAGAAGCCAGCGTCTACTACACGATCATCGACAACGAACGCCGAGTACGCGGACCGGACAACGTCTGGGGCAACGGCTACGACACCGACGAACAAATCGCACGATCCCTGCAAGACCTCCTCGATGAAGAGATCGAGGTCAGCCGGCGACCATCCAACTGGGAAAACATCCACATCGTCGCTGTGCTCCCGTTGGTCCCACCCATGCCGGTTGACTCCGAGGAGGGCTGCATGCCGGAAACTGACATCACATCGAACGGCAACCGACGACCGTGAACGGGCAACGGTACGAGCGCTCGACCGATGCTCTGCAGGCGCTTCTATGGGCGAAACCACGTCTCGGCGAGGCCGTCCCGCTCCCGCTCACACCATCAATCACATCCGCCAGGGGGCCGCATACAGTCTCAACCTGCGCTTCCTGCGGCACTTCTCCCAGCGCAGCAGAACCCGAATCCTCCTGCAATGACGTCGCATCCGCGATCGAACCGGGCTGGACGTTCACTCCCGAAGAAAGTTACTGCCCGATCTGCGCCGACGTACGAGCCCACACCTGGGGTGCTCACCGACAAGACAACGAACCGAAAGGCAAGAAACGTTGACCACACCAGCGATATCGACGCGGTGTGCGGGCCGCACCTGAACGAGAAAGTTAACTTGTCGACAAGATGGCAAGTGTGTAACCGCAAAATACCCCGGCCGACTTCGAACCGGGGTATTCGCACATTCAAGGCCGTATGAAATGCCGCGCTGGCACTCCCCGAATCCAGCGCTACGAAAACCGAACGCGCATGGCCCGATTCAGATCAGCCGAACGACGGTCCATCGGAATGGACCTGTCGCGCCGGACTTTCGCTCATCATCCTCAATTCGCGAAGAAGTCGACGTCCTCGGATCCGCACGCGTTCGCGTTCGAGGCACCTTCGAAATTCGGGCGAATCTTTCGAGTGCCCGTCATGTTTGGACGGTGCGTGGGGGCACTGAACCTTTGCCATCGAAGCTCCTAGATTGGGATTGCGGCTTGGTTTAGATTACGGCTAATGCTAACCGAAAAAGCTCTTCTGAACTGCGGTGACAGTCATCCCGACGGTTGAATGGGCAGTCGAACAATAGTCGAGTAGATAGTCGAAAAAATAGTCGGGACGCGTTGGTCGCTTGCACCTGATCTGCGGGAATCAGGCATCGGCCAAATACTCCAAAAGAAACTCCAGAGGAGAACACCAGTCCGGTCGAATCTTCATTTGGTTTGAGGTCTGGACGAGGGTTACGGACCGGCGCTGCTGATGGCGTCCGAGGTGACCCAGAGCCACAGGTCCAGGCCAGTTTTTCCGTCGCCAGTGAGCGGGTGAATTTTTACGCACGCGAGCTTGTGTATTGGCGGTCAATGACCGCACCCATCAGATTGAAGACGTGGAGTGAGATAGAGGCGTGCCGATCGAGACGCAATGAGGGCGAGATAGCCGGATTCCCAAGCTATCTCGCCCTCGGTGATATGTGCAGCTACGCGATGTGGTCGGTGACCTCGCCCGTGGTCCAGTCCTTGGACCTGAGCACAGCGAACGGCGCAGGGTACTGCTGTTCCCACAGTTCCAGCAGATACCGCTCCGACGAACTCTGTACGACCTGATCGGGCTGACCATGGCGTCCCTGCGCGCTCACACGCACCCGATACGTAGCCGCCGCGCTCTCAGGTAGGACAGAGCCGCCCTGCTCGTCGATGATCATGGCCTCCGCGCCGTGCACGCGCAGATCACCCTCGCTGACATCGAGTGGGACCTCGGTGACCTCTTCCCACTGTCGGTCGGGTAGCCCCGGCGCTTCGTCGGTGACCACGACTTCCACCTCGACCGGCCCCATCGAAATGCCGGTCTTGACGAACAAGATGTCGGCACCGCCGCGAACGAACGGCTTGTCTGCCCCGGCTGTGTCGTCGAGGTCGTCGACGTCCCATCCGGCAGGGCGCATCAACAGGAAACAACGGGAACTGACCGGGACCGTGAACTCTCTACGGACCAACTCCGCCACATCGGCCTCCTTCACAACTGCGCATGTGTGTTGACTGTCAAACTACGTCGACGAAGAAAGAATCTCCGGCCATGACGCGATTGTGCTGGTACATCACACCCAATTCGACTCCGGCGTAGCTGTTCTGCGAGTCGTTGACGTAGCACGCGCTGAACCCGATCGGACCGGTCACAGATCCATCGGATGGCAACTGCGGGATCTCGCAGCCGGGGAAGGTGCGTCCGCCGCTCGGGCCGGACGCGGCACCTTCGATGGTGCTCGCGAAGGGGTATTCGTCGCAGCTGGTCACCCCTGGCTGCGGGTTCGTCCACGACCCGCACGCGATCGCACGGTTCGCCGTCTGGATGCTCTCGTCGACGACGCGGTGCAGCGGCGTCCCGCCTCCGCCGGAGACGTAGTCACCGGGTAGCCCGGAGTTCTGTGCATTCTGAATGTGGTTACCCAACTCGTTGTACATGCTCGTGGGGTAGAGCAGGATCGGGTAGTGGGTCGGATACACGCACCCGGAGCCGGACAAACCGGGGGCGCTGTTGTCGCAACGCCATTGTGGCTGAATGATTGCGCCGGGAGAGTTCGGGTTCGCGGTCGAGGTATTGACGGTCCACTGCACTTTGGCGTTGGCCGTGATGGCGCTTCCCGCAGATCCCATCACCGCGTCGTAGTAGTAGCTCCGAGAAATCACCGGGTTGGTCAACATCGGGATACTTGTCGAGGGCGAGTAGTTGAGCCGGGTGCAATTCGAGACGCAAGTGGAGTCGATGTCCATACCTGCACTCTGCGCTGCCCCCCACAGGCCCGTAGTGCTCACAATCAACCGATGGGCCCATCGGGTCGTACCTACGACGGAACCGGTGTAGACGTAATTCGTTTCGGCCCAGAAGAATCCGCCGCGAACAGTGCCGCGACTGTTGACGAGCGCGGCATAGCCGGTTTTGATGCGGCACGCGTCGAAGCGGTAGTTGCGCCATTGAGCGTCACTCGCACTGCCGAGACACCAATCAGCCAAAGGGGGCTCGTCCTCAGTGGCCCGAGCGGTCGACGAGGACGATTTCGGGATCATCCCCGTGGTGTCGGCGCACTCGGCACTTTGACGCTCTTCCTGCGGAATCGCCGCGATGTCAGCACAGCTCGGCAGCGCCGCCTTACGGGCGGTATCACCTTCGACCGTCGGGTCGTATCGAGTGTCAGGCGCTTCGGGTACCGGAACCACCACATCCGGCGAGGTTGGTTGTGCTGAAGCAATAACGGGTTGAATGGACAAGAGGAGTGGGGCCGCGACAAAGAGCGCCACGAAAAACCGAGATCTTCTGCGCATCGATTCTCCTGAACTGAGTCCTTCGAATGGGTCCCCCGACCCGAACAGACCTTCTCACAGAAACGAACCACGCGGTATCCGTTTCGAGCAAAGAGTTCGTGAATAATATGAAAGTTTCGAGAACCCGCCACCCGCTTCACCTTTCGGAAGCGGATCGCTTACCTCACCAGACCCAGGATGGACTCGGTCAATGATCAGTAATCAAAAACATGGCTACAACGGTCACGTTGCGGGTGCTTCAGTGATGGCGTCGGCAGTGACGAGCATGTCGATGTCGACACTGTTGGTTCCGCCGTGGTCAATCACGAACTCTGTCTACAACCGAGCCACTGACCGTCACTCAAGAGCGCCCACGCGTAAAGCTTTCCCGGCATGGTGCCTTCGAGGCGGAGACCGCCGGCGAGCACTCGCAGCGGGAGCCGGTCGGGGCGCGTGGCGTTCTTCGCCAAGGGCAAAGCGCGGTTCGTCTCGACGATGACCGGCTGGGGCTCTGGGAGTGGGCGCAGAGTCGGGGTCAGTGGCCAGGGCTCACGCCAGCCGGTGAAGTCCGGGGTGGTCATAGCGCCTGCGGAAGCGGAAGCGGAGCCGATTGTGCGGGAGCGTGCGCCGTCCATCCCACTACCCCGTCTGCAGCGCTCAGATCGATCCTGCCGGATCGGGGACGTATCCCCCGGCCACTGACCTCGACATCAACGGAGAAGCCTGTGATGCGCCCATAGCCCTGCCCGATCCCCGTGTACTCGGCGACATGGGAATCAATGCGGATATCCGCCCCATCCCATCGCCCCTCGGTGACGACCAGGCACGAACCCTTGCTGCTTCACCGGACTAAACCGATACCTCTGAGTCACAGGCGAAGACGCCGGGGACGACACGACTTGCGTCGGGCGGCCGTTCCAATTTCTAGGGCAGTTGCACAAGGGTTGGATGTTCATGAACGGATCGGACTTCCATGCCGCAATCAGCGGAATGACCCTGCAGGACGGCGACCCTACGCCGTGACACTGCTCCTACGTTGGTTCGTCGTCTTGATAGTGGATGCGGTAGCCGATGCGTGCCGCGGCACTCACCACGGCGGAGTCGAAGTCGGTCTTCTCTGCCAGCATCAGGAAACCGAAAATATCGCCGGTCTCGTGGCAGGAGAAGCAATGGAATAGCTGCGACTGAACACGAACATAGAAGTTCGCAGCGTGGTCTCCGTGAAACGGGCAGTAGCCCTTCTTCGCGTCGCGCCCACTCCACTTGAGCTTCGTGAACTCCTCAACGACATCTGCCAGCGAGGTCCGTTCCCGAATCGTAGTCAGTTCCCCGTCAGGAATGCGTGAACTAGTCATGCACCCGAACCTAGTCGCCTGAACGAAGCTGCACAGTCCAGTCACATTTTTCAGTCACTACGCAGCTATTGCCAAGGGCACGAGCGCCATCCGTTCCCTACCCCAGCCCCCGCCTTCCGGTCTCAGAGGTCCCGGGGTGATGTTTCCGTAACATCGAGTACCAAATACAGCTTAATTCTTTGGAAAACCGTCCACAAAGTCACGAATGGATCCTTATTAGACAAAGTTTACGTAAAATTGGTTTCAAAGTTTCGTACCAAACAGTTCCCTTCTTTCGTTGAACATGCAACGATGAGATCGCTCTCGTTGATGACTGTTCGACCCTTTCCGACGGAAGAGACAGGTATGAGCAAACATTCGTTCTTGAAATTAGGCACCGCCCTCGGAGCAGCACTCGCACTGACGCTGGGGAGCGGAGGAGCCGCGATCGCGGATCCGGCAACGACACCGACGGACCCTCTGCCACCCAAGCCCGCACCCGAATTCGAATACCCCGACGTACCGCCGGAACTGGAAGGCGGAGTTGCTCCACGGCACGCGATCACCTGTTTTTACCAGGCGATAGGTCCGGCGAAAACAGGGTTGGCCCCGGTCTCGCCCATGTCGTTCGGAATGTCGGTCAGTTGCACCGACACTCCCGATCTCCGCGGAATCACCACCATCCTGTGGCGATACGACTTCGACACCGGCGAGTACTACCGACACAGTGAACGGTATTCCAATGAGCGCAATACCCAGCAGACGCTCACTTACTACGCATCATGCTCCGGCCAAAAGCAGTACGCATTCCATACCCAAGTCATCGGCATTGCCTACCACGGCAATTGGGACGAGACCAGCGACGACAGCGACGCAGTCATCGAGTACTGCTGACACCTTCCTAACATCGCCCATGCACATGTGAAGTGAGGACCAAATCCAATGCACCTTCGTACCGCGTCAAAGATGATGATCACCGCCGCCACAGTGTCAGCACTTGCTTTCGTCGGCGTTCCGACAGCTTCAGCCGAGACCTCCACGGGATGGACCGGGTCCACGGGGTTAGTAGGAGGCACTCTGTACCTGACCAATTCGGCAGTCTCAAACGCCCCCGCTCCGGTAGCAACAAGCACCGCCTGGACTGTCTTCGGTGAACTGATCACCCCAGGCAACGCAGGAATTCTGTCCCGACTGTTCAAATCGGGCATTCTCTGCGAAGCCCAGGGATACTTCTACCTCGCATATCCGGTCAATACCTATTCTGTGTCCACGAGCGGCGCAGATTGCGGGCCCGGCTCCTACAACAGCCATGGCTTGCAAAGGTTCTACAACGGATCGTCTTACGTCGATCACGTCACCTTCCCCAGTTCGCCTCTGGACTTTCCCGCACCCGGAGCACGATCCGCCGAGGCTCCCGAGCCCTCGATAAACGAGCGTGGGCAGACTGTCGGAACGGCCGAGGGGGTCGAGAACGATGCGGATCTTCCCGACTTGATTGCGGCACAAGGCTCTAACGGTCAGGTCGGGTACGTGAAGAAGACTGATCTCGTTGCCCCTGAGCTGTCGAAAGAGCAGGTTTTGTCGTTGCCCCAAACGACTCTCGCGGACGGCACAGTCGCGTTTCACGAGCCCGCTCGCACCATTGCCGTATATGAGGAAGATGGTGTGACACAGACCGGCACGTTTACCGTCGGTTAGCCACTGAATCGGTGCTGGGCGGCGTGCGTGCCAACGCCGCCCAGCACGGCGGCGTGCGTGCCAACGCCGCCCAGCACCGCGTTGCTCTCTACGAGTGCAAGCCTCTGATCACGGGAATGCCGAGATCTACAGAGGAACGGTGTACCCCGTCACGCATACGTTCCAGGCTGACGATTTTGGCGGCAGCAGCATTGAGGCTGACTGTGAGACCTTCGACTTCACCGGTCCATCCGTTGCTGCGAGCCTCGTCGATGCGGTCGCGCAGGTTCGCCGCTATTTCTGCGAGCCGGTCGTGCGACCGTGGATCGACGTGCAGGCTCGGGCACCGGATGCAGGCATGTTCGTGTTTACAGGGAGTGCCGTACGGTCGGCCGCATGTCCCGAGCTCGAGTTTGCGGTGCTCGAAGTGCTGGTGAAAATCGCGCCACTCTTCTGCCGTGGGTTCTCGGTACTCCCCGTCTGGGCGGACAGCGCGACGAGCATCGAGGAATGCCCTGTAGGAGCGAACCAGTTCCTCGTCGAACACTGCGGTGTATGCCTGTGTTGTCGAAATATTCTTGTGCCCAAGTAGTTTCGAGACGATATGCACCGGTAGACCGCCGCCGACGGATTCAGTTGCGAACATTCGCCGGAAGTCATGCGCGGTATACCGTAGCGTCTCGCCGACGGCGTTCGTCACGCCTGCGTCCGACACAATTTGGTCGAGCCATTTCTGTACCGAGGCAGGGCTGGGAACTGACCAGTTCCAACCGTGTCGGTGCTGGAACAAGTGCGGCAGACGAGGACCAAAAACGCGTTCGTAATGGTCATAACGCGGAGTCAAGGGGATCGCGCCGTCATTGTCTGCACGCAGACGACTGATGATGGTGGCAAGCACACTGGCCAGTTCCGGACTGATCAACAGTAGACGCTCCTCGTTGTTCTTCGAGGGAACGATCTGCAACATGGGAACTATCTCCCCGGTCTCGGGAAGTTGATAAGACGTGATCGCGAGATGGGTGATCTCGAGAAGCTCTTCGACGCGAATACCTGTGTGGCGCAGAGTCTCTATCACCGACCACGACCAAAACGCTTCGTGTTCGTCCTTGCCGACTGCGATGACCTCGCCGGTGTGAAGATCTTCGATCTGGATGGGCGGTGCATCGTGCCCGTAGCTGGTTTTGTCGAACGATTTCGGGATGGTTCGCTGGTAGCTACCGCCGGCGAGTTCGAAAGTCTCGCCGATCGGGGTGGACAGTGTCGCGGCAAGGATGGCCGCGGTCTCGGATTTGCGGCGAGCGGCGGCAGCGATTAGCGCCGGAAGATGCGGTAAACGCTCCCGGATTCGTTGATGAATTTCCGCTGTGGCTTGGGTACGGGCTTTGTGGGAACCCCGCGTGTCTTGCCTGCGAACCGGACTGGGAAAACTCCACTGCGCCCACGTCGGGTCGTCCGTTGCCCACTCCTGAATGTCTCGATACATTCCTCGAACCGCCATCAGGGTGCTGAAGTAGTCTCGGCGCGGTCGAGTTTCGCCGGCGTCGTTGACGATCACACTCAGTCGCAGTTTCCATGCCTCGGCAGCATCGCGGGGGATGTCGAGTGTCTCGAGACCTGGGTTGTGGCGTTCGATGTCGGACCAGAACCGGCCGACAACACTTGAGACAAGCGAGGCGAAACTGTTGTAGTCCATTCCCGGTCGCCGCTCGTTCAGATATCGAATGAGGACCTCGCGTACCGCGGACTGTTCGATACCGTACCCGTCGACGAGATCCTCAGTCTTGCGCTGACCGTGGCGAATCGCCATATCCAGGGTTCTGGTGTCCATCGAGATCGGCGATCCCCACCAAGGCCGACCATGCCAGATGCGCGGTGCGCGGGTTAGAGCCTCGGTGCAAGAAGTGCCAGGCACGATAGGCCAGCAGATCATTCGAGTTAAGTTCGTGAAGGTCTCTGCCAGTGTGCAGAACTATCTGAGTGGCGACCACCATTGCTTGCTTGCGTTGGTTGGCGTTGGCCGCGAGAGCATCCGCTCGTTCTTCGAATCGAGCGAAGAGGTCAGGTCGAAACGCTGCCCGCGCAATCGAGTACAGGTTCGTCGCTTGGTAGTTCGAGAGGAATCCATAACCTGGGAAGACGATACGACCGAGAAACAACCGAACCAACCCGCGCTTCATCTCGTCGCGCTTTCCTTTCTCCTGTCGTGGATCGTCGGGGTCTGTCAATGCATCGAGCCATGCCAAATCGGTATCGCTACCGGAGGAAATCCACTTTTCCTGCCAACCCGTCCCAGGATGGTTGTCGAGCCATTCCAAGATGATTCGAGCCGTGCGCTCGCTGCCCTTCTTCCGCGCATGCCGGGAGGTCGTCGCGTTCGTTTTGTTTGTGTATGGCGGCAGCACCGCGAGAACCTCCGGGATCGACATCCGATCCCGCATTCCCCCCTTGACCGGAATGTCCGCGAGGTCTTCTCGACGCTGGAACTGATGACGCAGGCGCGGATTCGTCGGAACTCGCAAATTGGAATCGGGTGTTGTCGAGGTCATGGCAGTGTTCCTCCGAACAAGATCTCCAGATCGGTTCGCTCGTATCCAGCGGAAACGTCGACGAAGGGGCGCGCGCTGTTCTCGTCGCGATGAGCGAGATGGCGACGGACACGCTCGATCACCGCGGCCTGGTCTTCTACCAGGTAGATATCGCTGGTCGTCGACAAGTGCGCGTGGCCCAGAATTGTCTGAACGTCACGAGCAGAGAGGTTTTCATCCCTGGACAYCCGCAAAGCCGCGGTGTGGCGCAGATCGTGCATCGTCCAGTTCGTACCCAGTTTGTCGTTCGCGCGCATCACGACTTTGCGGAGCCCGTCGTAAGTCAACATCCCGTATGCCAACTCGCCTCTGCTATTTCGGCGTCGTCGACGTGACTGCCATAGAGGTTCGTTCGGATTCGGGTGCACTCCAAGATCTGCGAGGTACAACCTCAGCCACACGAACGCCTCCGAGCTCGCCGGTAGCCACTGCTCCGCCCGGGTTCCTTTGCGAGTGACGCGAATCAGTTGATCCCCCCAGTCGACGTCGATCATCCGGAGTCCCAGGATTTCCGCTGCCCGTACACCGTTACTGACCACCAGTGCCAGTAGCGCCCGGTCCCGATTCGAACCCAACGCCATGAACAATTCGTGCCATCTCGCGTCCGGGATGGCACGGGGACGACGTATCGGTACCTTCGGGTTGTACCGAATCCGTCCTTCCTTGCGGAACAACTCGAGCGGATTGTGGTGAGCATTGGCCCGGGTGTCTCTTCTGGCCAACGGCACAGGATTGATCACCGGACCTTCGCCCTGATCGATCCAGAATTCGTAGAACGCCCGCACCACTGCATTCGAGTGCCGGATGGTGCGCGCGGCGTACCGGTCGTCCAGATACTGCTTCCGCGTGATCGCATTGACCGTGCCCGCCGTGTCCACCGACTTCGTTCGCGGCCAGTCTCGAATCTTGCGTGTCTTGAGCAGCCACAACACCAAATCTCGACACTCCGCAGAAGTTGCCTGGTTCCATGCCACCTCGACTGCACGCAGCCACCGCCACCATCGGAGCAGGTCGTAGGCATAGCTGCGCACTGACGATGAGCTGTTTCCCTGCGCGACGAAATCTGTCAGGAACCGGTTTATCGGTTCCACCACCGCCCCGTCGTCTCCACACACCACCCACGGAACCACAGCCTCGTTTCGGATAACCCGCCCCCAACGGACGACCTCTATCGCCTCGATATCACGCTGCGCGCATTCAGACACTGGACACCACCTTCCGGAATCTCGGGATAGGTGATTCCTACCGACCTCGGGCCGAATGCCGCTCAAGCATGAAGGCGTGTCGCTTCTTAGTCCGGTCAACAGAGCGCGCACGGGCAACTACCGCGCGCGCCCTGGTCGGAGGAACCGCTGCGCCGGCCAGCCCGAGAACAATCAAGTCCATTCCGTCGAGCAAAATCGCCGCCACGTCTATCGCCGCAGACCCCGGAGTAGGGATCAGGGCACAGCGGGCGAGGTCGGCTCCCATTTCGGTGGCCGCGAGGAGTCCGAGTTTCGGCAGGCCGATGATCGCGGCGTGCTTACCGCTGCCGGTGACGGAGGCGAGCAGGCTGAGTAGCACCGACGACGCACCGTCCACCGAGACGACAGAACCGCGTGTGAGTCCCCTCGGGAGCAGGTCAGCGAGCGCCGGAGGAACCTCGAGGACACTCGTTGCGGATTCGGTGATCGTCTCGGGGCGTGTCTCGAACCGCGCTTCGCTGTGTTCGGTGGGTACGGCCGGGGCAGCGGCCCCGTCGGTACGAGCGGGGATCGACGCCATACGTCGGCGCAGTGCCTCGATGCGATCACCGGGAGTCAGTGACGCGAGAGTGTTCGGGTCGGCGGTCATAGGTGCTGACCTCCTCCGTCATCGCCTTACCGCTCACACTCTAGTCGAACGTATATTCGAAATCGAGTGGAGCGTACGTCGACGCTTGCCCTCCGAGATGGGGGATCGAGTGTTTTGATCCGGCGCAGCAGGGAAGTCGTACGGGGCGGGAAGCGGCGAAGTACTGAAGGGGTATCTGCGCCCGCACCGCGCACAAGGCCCGCCAACCGGCTGTGTACTCGCCGGGGGGTGGGCCTCATGCGGGTGATGTGGGGATACCCGCGCCACCGCGACAGGTAATCAGGTGTTTGTTCGGCCCGACACGGCCTCGTAGGGCGCACGCCCGGAAGCAGTGAAGCTCTCGCGATGGGCCTGCACGATCGCGTGCGTCGCGCGCAGGCTTCGCGCGGCGTCAGCGAGGTGAGCGACGATGTCCTGGTCTTCGGCTTCGGCCGCGAGGAAGGACTCGACCTCCGGTGATGCGGTCGGTCCTGCGTACATCGCCCGCAGTGTTGCGCGGGCTTCGGCGATTGCTGCTTGTGCCTTGAAGAGTGCATCGATCATGGCTGACAACTGGGCATGCGCGGCGGTCTCCTCGTGGCCGATGACGGCTTCCGCTGGGGGAGCGGAGTCCGCACGTAAGGGATGGTGGGCGGGCCTGCTCATGCGCGGTCCTCCGCCTCGGCCCCGGCAGTGGCACTGAGCAGGTATGAGGACAGCATGTCCGAGGTGCGAGCGGCGAGGTCGAGGTCCTCGCGCAAGATCGAGACGCTGTGTACTGCCCCGACGAAACCCGAGCACAGATTCCACGCCAAGCGGTGATTGGTGGCGGTATCGCTGATCGACCCCGAGCGGATACCGGCTTCGACGAGATCGCTGGTGGTGTCGATCCACCGGCGGTACGAGGTGTGCGCGCCGTCGATGGAGGGATCGAGAGTGAGTTTGAAACCAGCGCGGATATTCCGATCTCCTTCGACGTGGTCGGCGAGGGAGGCGAACACGGTACGTAGCTGCTCGGCAATTGATCCACCGGCTGCTGCTGCGTCGGAAACCGATTGCGCGACTGCATCATCCCAGTACTCGATGAGCTGCTGTGCGAGCGCTTCCTTGGACAGGAAATGAAAGTAGACGGAACCTTTGGTGATGGAATTGGCCTTGATCACATCGTTCATGGTGGTCGCGGCGTAACCGGCGGTGTCGAAAGCGATCGCAAACACTCTCACGATCGCGGCCCGGGTGGCGATCGCGCGTTGCTGGGGTCGGCGTTGCGCACTGCCGGCGGGCCGGCCGATGTGGGGCCGAATAGAATCGCTCATGGTTACAGACTCCTGTTTCTGTGACTGGTTGGTTGGCCCTGGCGGTGCTCTGAACACCGCCAGGGCCGTTCATCTCCGTACGTCCGCTTCACTGTGTTGTAGGCGGGTTGCAGCTGGTCGGCGGGCCTCCCTGTGGTCAGGGCGTGGGTCGTGTCCGTAGTTCCCCGATGAACTTCTCGGCTCTGTTGAGTTTGTCTCGCACCACGCCGATCGCCTCGCTCACCTCGTCGAGCTCGTTGTCGCTGAGCGGGGCCGCCAGGCCGTCGTCGATGGTGACCGGGTTGAGTGCGCCCGCGAGATCGCGGCCGGCATGAATCATGGCCCGCGCCGAATGTGTAGCGGCCGGACTGACCACCACCTCCTCTCGGCCTGCGGTTCGCGAACGAGGAGGCCGCCCGTACGCCACACGCGCAGGCTCGCCCGCCTTCTGGGCGCTCACCATTCCGAGCTGATCGCCGTAGTGCGCGAACCAGATCCGCACATCTTCGGCAGGCCGGCCAACCCTTGCCGCGATCTCCACGTCGGTCAGGTCGTCGAATTCACCTGCCGCGCATTGCTCGGCCGTGACCGGAGCGAGCAAACCGATCAACTCGTAGTCCCCGACCTCGAGGATGGACAGCAACGTCGAAAAGCGCGGCTCCGAGACGCCCGACTCGTACCGCGAGAGCACGGGCTGAGCAATGCCAGCTCTGCTCGCCAAGTCGCGTTGAGACCAACCATGCTGTGCGCGTAGGCGTTTGAGGTGTTCGGCTGCACTCATGTTCGGCATAATTGCAACACTTCCACCTGAATACTAAAAAGTCAAGTCGATAACCAAATAAGTATCACTTGTGTTAGTGTTCTCCTCACTCGACACACAGCCTCCACTCGAAGAGGAACCATGACCACCATCGACATTCCGGCCGAGTTCACCGATGCATTCATCGCCTACGCCAACGAAAAGAACGAAAGCGACGACGAATTGAACATCGACGTCGCCGACGACGGGCGCGCCCTGTACGTGTGCACGGTCAGTCCCGTTCAGACGGCCCTTCGGTTGACGACCGGCGACGGCGGAACCGTCACAGCGGAAATCGGCACCGTAGAGCTGGTTCGCGGCCTGGGCGGGGAGGTGGAAGAGAACTGGTACGAGGACGGAACGGTCGAGATCACGCTCAGCGACCCGGTACACGCAGCACAGCAAGCAGTCGAATGCTGGATCCAGACGCTCTGACACGCGCGCGGCGTACATACGCCGGGTCGCTCGATCTGTCGCGAGAGCCGGTGGTGTCCGAACCGCATGACACGATGACAAACACAAACCTCGCCCGAAGGCGTCAGCCTCGGCGACACCACACCACGGGGGTTCGATGACCAACTACGACAGCGAATTCGACGCAGTACTTAATCGCGGACGCGTCTACGACAGTGCCGCGCAACTGCGCGCCACCCCCGAGGGGACGCCGATCACCGACGCCGAAGGAGGACACTGGATCCGCGGATTCAACGACCCCGCCGAACCTCGGTGGCGCCGCCGGACAGCGCCACGGCTGATCTGGATAGGAGTCGGGGGAGGTCACGACCGGCGCCAGTCCTCCGAAATCTCTCTCCCCGCCACCCATGCTGTTACCGAAGACTTCTGGCCCACCACCCTCCTGGACGGACCTCCGCCGTCGATGGCGATCGAATCGATCCCCGGAGCCTGCATCGGCGGCAACCCCGGCCTCTCGGTATGGGATGCGGTCGAACAAAGAAACCGCGACTTCATATCCAGCCTCGGGAAATCGGATACGACGCACATTCACCCCTGAAACGACACGGTCGCCGCACACCCTCTTGAGGACCTGCGACGACCGTGACGATTCGCCTGCGACTTAGTAACTCTTGTTCGCGAAATGCTTGTTCAGTGCGATCAAGGCTTTGGCCAGGAAATAGACAGCGGTGCCGACGACTGCAACGCTGAGTGCGATCTCGACGATGACACTGCCCGCACCCTCCCGGTAAACCTTTTCGCTGATCTGCACTCCGAACCCGATCAGAACAGTCGCAAGGGCAGGAACGGCGATCGCAAGAAACAGCAGATCGGGAGTATCGCGCCCGCTGTAATCACGTCCCGTGATGAAGGATGCGAGCCAGTTACTGGCCGGGGCCGCCAGCATGTAGCAGGCGGCCAACACGACGGTGCCGCCGATGGTGAACCACACCGCGAACTCGGTGCTGCGACTGTGACGTGCCAGCGCGCCTAGAGAAGTGAGCAGCGGCCACAACGACAAGGCCCACAGCCCGATTGAGACGAGTACTGCGATGACGCAGTGCCGTGTGCTGTTCAGCTCCCGGTCGTCATAGATCCAGTACGACATCCGGCCGATAGTGACGGCGGCGAAGGCGATCGCACCCCCGAGTAGGAACAGGGCCAGGGCGCCGATCCAGCCCCAGGCTGACCAGTCGGAGCTGTGGACGCCGTACGACACCGACGAAACCAGTGGGTTCATAGGAATATTCGCTTTCCTCGTAGAAACAATTCGGTTGTGATTGGCGTCCCTGAGCATTATTCCGCATCTCGGCCGTTGGGCGCCGAGGCGCGGCCGACGGCGCGGAAGGTTCTCGATACGAATCGATGCTCGAAAACAGTTGCAGGGGAGAGAAAATGGATGATCGGCGCCTGGCCCCATCACCAGCGCGGGGCAAGCCGAGAAACCAACTGAGTTCCTTAGCGGTGGAGATACTTTCGGGTAAATCGCTTCAGCCTGGACGTGTGGTCCTGCTGTCGGTGGAAAGTCCAGGTAGAGGTCGCCCACAAACCTATAGGTTGCCAATTGACAACCTATAGGTTAGGCTGTGGTTGTCAACTAAATAGAGAGGTGCGAAGATTGCCACAGAGATTCAGAGGAATCGACCAGGACACGAAAGTGATCCTGAAGGCACTCGAGAAGGCCGGATTCGAAATCCGCGCCACGAAAGCGGGTCACCCGATGGTCTACAAA
>NZ_JBFUJN010000024.1:0-61162 GCF_056401335.1 Rhodococcus sp. P4_F3_2 | reverse complement strand
GTTTTCGGGCGATCGCGCAGTGGTTGCATGGTTCGACGAATCTGGAGATCGGTGAGTGCAGTCTGCTGGTCGGGTTGGCGCGGTTGTTGATGCTCAAACCTGTTGTGGGCGATGCGTTTTACCGGGGTGATGTTGATGCGTTGAAAGCGCGGCAGGTGGCGTCGTTTTGTCAGCATCCACCGAAGAACATGACCCCGGCGGATGTGGAGAAGGCTCGCGGGATTCTGCTTCGGTTGGCGTCGAAGAAGATTGCCGATTGTGATGCGGTGCGGGCGGCGATCCGCCGAATCGAGAAGCAGTACGGCAAGCGTGAGGACGGTGTTCCGGTCGGCGAGGATTCGGAACGGAACGAGTTCTACGCCTCGAAAGGCTTGTACGGGCGGGTCTCTGTGAAGGGTGATCTGGATGCTGTGAACGGGGCACGGTTGATCACGTTGCTGTCGAGCCTGTCCGCTCCGACACCGGAGAAGGACGGCGTGAAGGACACGCGTACTCCGGCATTACGGCGGGCGGACGGGTTTTGCGAGTTGTTGCGCCGTTACGAGGGGGCGGGGTTGGGCCCGGTCGAAGGCGGCGTGAAACCACACATCACGGTCACCGCATCGGCGAAAGACATGACGGACCTCCAAGCGTTGAAAGACCTCCTGCCGTCGACGGAGGAACTCGGGTTCGCATGGACGGATTGGGTAGGTCCGATCAGTATCGATACTGCCCGGATGCTGGCGTGCGACTGCACCGTGACGCGGATCTTGTTGGATGAGAACGGTGTTCCGCTCGAGTGCGGTAAGGAAGCGAGAACGGCAACGGTGCCGCAGCGGCGGGCTCTTGCGGTTCGGGATGGCGGGTGTGCGTTTCCGGGGTGTGGCACGCCGTCGGGGTGGTGCGATGCTCATCATATTGTTCACTGGAACGATGGTGGCCCAACAGATCTCGACAACCTGATCTTGTTGTGCGGTCATCATCATCGGACGCTGCATCATACGGAGTGGCGGGTGGAGATCGGCCCGGATCGGAAGTCGGTGTTCTATCCGCCGATGTCGATCGATCCCTATCAGCAGCCGATCGGCGGGAACAGCCCACCCACAGCAGCCTGAAGTGAAACAACTCGAGACGCGAGCACCGGGGCACCGCCATGCCCCGGTGCTCGAGCCCGCGTTTGGGAGTCTGGGTGGTTGGCTGTGTGTCAGCTCAGCGACTTCTTGAACCCGACGTGGGAGGCGACAAATCCGAGTCGCTCGTAGAAGTCGTGGGCTTCCTTGCGAGTTTGATCCGAGGTGAGCTGCGCCAGGAACGCGCCGCGCCGGGCACCTTCTTCGCAGGCCCAGCGGATCATCGAACTGCCGATGCCCTTGCTCCGGTAATCCTCGTGGACGCGAACAGCTTCGATCTGCAGTCGTGTCGCCCCCATTCGGCTCATACCCGGAATGAAGGTCAATTGCATGGTGCCGATTACCGCGTCACCGACCAGAACGGTGACGAGGAGTTGCGCCGGATCCTCGTCGATTCGCTTGAATGCGTCCTCGTAGATCGTTCGGGCCTCGGGGTTGGTCGTCTCCCGGGTGCTCCCGATCGGGTCGTCGGCGAGCAAGTCGATCAGTGCTTCCACGTGTCGAATCTCGGCCCGCGTGAGGGTGTACTCCACTCCGCCGGACTGAAATGACGTCGCAATCATCGATGCTCTCCTGAAGAAGAATGAATGTCTGGAATGTCAGACTCTCACGAGTCTCCTCCAGTGCACTCGATCACGTCCAAAAACGCATGAGGGCGTTACCGAGCATGGCGTAGTAGTCGGACACACCGCTCAGTTCGAAGATCCAGTAGATCGCATCGAAGAAGACGACATTGATCTGTGGGACAAACAGGAGCGCAACCAGCAAGAGCAGTCCGTACGGCTTGAACTGGTCGAGCTGGTGTCGTGTGTTGGGCGCGAGGTAGGGCTCCAGCGCGTTGTAACCGTCCAGACCGGGGACTGGAAGTAGGTTCAAAACTGTTGCCATGACCTGCAAGAAGGCCAGGAAACTGAGGCCGGCCCAGAACGTCAGATGCTCGGCCGATGAGCCGTACGTACCTATGACGACGAGGAGGATCACCGCGGCGACGGCGTTCGTGAACGGACCGGCGAGCGATATTCGCGCCTGCGCCTTGGGCGGGAACATCCCGGTGCGCAGGTACACGGCGCCGCCGGGAAGCCCGATGCCGCCCAAGGCGATGAACAGCACCGGCAGACCGATCGAGAGCATCGGATGGCTGTACTTGAGCGGGTTGAGCGTCAGATAACCACGAGCCTCGACGTCGGTGTCTCCGTGACGCCACGCCACATATGCATGGGCGAACTCGTGCAAGCACAGCGTGACCACCCAGCCTGCGACCACGAGGACAAAAACACCCGCACGGCCCGCGATGGAACCCCACGTCGAGTTCCAGGCGACAACTCCGGCGATGACGGTGATCGCAACTACGCCCAGGAAGACAGGGCTCGGACGAACCGCCGACCGTGCTGCTCCGGTTCTCACCTGACCAACAACCAAGTCTTGTCGTGCCGGTAGAAGGTCGAACGCTTGAGATCGCGTGGGTTGGCCACCCCGTCGCGAACCAGACGCGCTGCCGGCGAGCCCAGCTGAATCGCTCGGCCTTCCAGCCAGCGTCGCCCGCTCCAGCGGCTCTTGCGGTCGACCGATGCCTTGATCCCGGGGAGCTTGGGGCTCGGCACAATCCGGATACCGGGGACTGTGCCGGAGAACAGCTTGTTGTCGTCGACGTACGCCTCGCCGATCAATTCGGCGGCATCGGCCGGACCCGTGACAGTTGCCGCACCGACCAGCGCGATTCCGGCGTCGTCGCGAATGAGCGGCACGGTGTGGACTGTGCCTTTCAACGCCGTGCGCGCAGCCCGGGCACCGGTTGCGAGTTTGTACGCGTCGGTTGCGTCGGACCTGTTCTCGGTGACGTAGGCGAGTTCGACGTTGAGTCGCTCCAGTCGCATCAACCGTGTCAATGCCGCGGCAAACGCGCCGTCGTTACCCACGACGATCAAGCGAGGCTCCGTGACGACCTGCAGTTGGGACAGGGCCTCGTCGAAGTCCTGCTTCTCCGGAAGTTCAGGGACAGTGAACGACGTGAGTTCACCCAGGGGGAGTGGAACCGGCGAATCGCCACATTTGAGCACCACAGGGGTCAAAGCCACTCCTAGCTCGATCAAGACTTCTTCTCGGGTAGTGGGACCTCGCCACCCTTCCCCGAAATGGCCGTCCGAATCACTGCCGACGATCTTAGTGCGAGTCTCTGTGTCGACTCGCAATCGTGATGGTCACCGGCCAAATTCTGGACCGTCAGGTCTGGTCTGGTGCTCTGGGCTAGACTGCTCCTTCGGTCACTGCAACAGTTCGGCGCTGCATCATGTGCGCGGAAGCCAGGCAGTACCAATGCGGCGGGACAACTGCTGCACGTCGACCGTAGGAGACAACGTCATGCCGGCAATCGTCCTGATCGGCGCCCAGTGGGGCGACGAAGGTAAGGGCAAAGCTACAGATCTACTGGGCGAGCAGCTTCAGTGGGTCGTGCGATACCAGGGCGGTAACAACGCCGGACACACCGTGGTTCTGCCGAACGGTGACAAGTTCGCACTGCACCTCATCCCGTCCGGAATCCTCACCCCCGCCGTCAACAACGTCATCGGTAACGGTGTCGTCGTCGACCCGGGTGTGTTGCTGACCGAATTGGCAGGCTTGGAAGAGCGCGGTGTGGACACGTCCCGCCTGCTGCTTTCTGCTGATGCGCACCTGATCATGCCGTACCACGTGGCCATCGACAAGGTCACCGAACGCTTCCTGGGAGCGAAGAAGATCGGCACGACCGGCCGCGGTATCGGCCCGTGCTACCAGGACAAGATCGCCCGTGTCGGTGTCCGTGCTGCGGACGTCCTGGACGAGAAGATCCTGACCCAGAAGGTCGAAGCGGCACTCGAATTCAAGAATCAGGTGCTGGTCAAGATCTACAACCGCAAGGCACTCGACCCGCAGCAGGTCGTCGAAGAGGTACTGACGCAGGCCGAGGGTTTCAAGCACCGCATCTCGGACACGCGCCTGGAGCTCAACCTCGCCCTCGAGCGCGGCGAGACCGTCTTGCTCGAAGGTTCGCAGGGCACTCTGCTGGACGTCGACCACGGCACGTACCCGTACGTGACCTCGTCCAACCCCACCTCGGGTGGTGCGGCGGTCGGTTCGGGCATCGGTCCCACCAAGATCACCACGGTGCTCGGAATCCTCAAGGCGTACACGACGCGCGTCGGTTCCGGTCCGTTCCCGACGGAGCTGTTCGACGATCACGGCGCATACCTGGCGAAGCAGGGCGGCGAGGTCGGTGTCACCACCGGACGCGCTCGTCGTACGGGATGGTTCGACGCTGTCATCGCGCGTTACGCGACGCGMGTCAATGGCATCACCGACTACTTCCTCACCAAGCTGGACGTGTTGAGCAGCCTCGACACCGTGCCGATCTGTGTCGCGTACGAGGTGGACGGTGTCCGCCACGACGAAATGCCGATGTCGCAGAGCGACATTCACCACGCCAAGCCCATCTACGAAGAGATGCCAGGCTGGTGGGAAGACATCTCGGAGGCTCGCACCTTCGAGGAACTGCCGCAGAATGCGCAGAACTACGTGCTTCGGCTCGAAGAGCTTTCGGGTGCGTTCATCTCCTGCATCGGTGTCGGTCCCGGCCGCGACGAGACGATCGTCCGGCGCGAGATCGTCCGCTAGTTCGTTCCCTCGAAATCCCCGCTCCTGCAAGCAGGAGCGGGGATTCGTGTTTCAAGCCAGCTTCGACAAGTGCGCGGTGACGGTCTTCCAGTCGGGAAACTTGGTGCTGCCGAACTTGATCCACTCGCCCTCGAATCGATCTGCGCCGTTTGCTCCGCGGTCGTCGACGAGGTACTCGCCTCGATTGAGGTGCTTGTGGTGCGAGAGGATCAGACGTTTGTACGCGACGCTGCCCTCCTCCATGCCGAGGTGCTCTTGGACCCACAGAACCTTGTCGTGCCAGGCTGTGGCGTTCTTCCACGGCGCTGTCGAGAGGATGTAGGTGTCGAACTGCTGCGCCAGTTGGTGGTAGGCGTCGATAGCACCGTCGAGAGGATCCATGCGAGAGAAGATGTGCGGCGCTTCGTCGAGGTCGTTCTTGTACTTATCCCGGACGCCGTCGGTCAGGCGATCGATGCCCGACTGGAAGTTGACCAAGGTGTTGTCGAGATCGATGTAGAGAATCTTTTTGGAAGCCGGCATGGGAACCCTCTCTGGAGACTTTCTGAGTGCGAAAAGAGTCCAGTTTTACGCAACTGGACTGAGATCAGTGAATTCTTCCCCCGGATCACAATCGCACGGGGGTCTGACAGAGTTGATCTCGCGGTCTGAAGTCTTGTCGTGGAAGATGCCGCCGAGGGGTGCTGCCAGGCGAAACTGCTCCAAACGAATGTAAGTACCTTCACCTTCGGCGGGCGCGAAGAAGTAGACGAGCGCCACGAAGAGTCCGATGCCGATCAGGGTTGCGAAGGTAGTCATGGACATATGATCAACTCGACTGGTATTGAGTTACATAGCCAAGTTGTCGATACTGGACTGCATGATGACTCGAGTTCTCGGTGCCCGTTCGCTTGCGCGCGATCTGGGGTCCTGGCAGGAAGAGTCCGGACGCAGGCCTGCGTACCGTGCGCTCGCCGACGGTATCCGCCTGCTCGTGCACGACGGTCGCGTTCCGCTGGGGGTCGCACTGCCGAGTGAGCGTGAACTTGCGGCGGTGCTCGAACTCAGTCGAACCACGATCACGTCGTCGTACTCGGTGCTGCGAGACGAGGGGTATCTGATCAGCCGGCAGGGTTCGCGAAGCACCGTGGCTTTGCCCGCCGGCGCGCGGCCGAACGGGTTGATGTTCCGCTCCCACCAACCGGGGCCGAGTGGGCCCGTCGTCGACCTCAGTTACGCGGCGATGGCAGCTCCCGCCGCTCAGGTCGAACTGGCGTATGCGTCTGCGCTGCAGGAACTTCCGAACTTCCTGCCCACGCACGGGATGGAACCGGTCGGGATCGCCGACTTGCGTGACGTGATCGCGCAGCGCTACACGGCGCGGGGTCTTCCCACCACCGCCGAACAGATCATGGTGACCTCGGGTGCGCAGCACGCGCTTCGGTTGTTGCTGTCGGTGCTCACCTCACCCGGCGAGCGAGTGCTGGTCGATCATCCGACGTACCCCAATGCGCTGGAAGCGATTCGGCGAAACGGCGCTCGGCCCGTACCGGTTCCGGTCCGACCGGAGTTCGCGGCGGCCGGAGCCTGGGATCTCGACGGGATTCGAAGTGCAGCAAGGCAAACCGCTGCCAGAATGGCATACCTGATTCCCGACTTTCACAACCCGACCGGCCTCTGCATGGACTCTTCCGGCCGCGCCGAGCTTGCGAAGATTGCGCACGAAACGCGAATGACTCTGGTCGTCGACGAGACGATGGTGGACCTGTGGCTCGACGCACCGCCGCCGGCACCGGTCGCCTCACATGGGCGAGGCGCGGCGAAAACCGAAGTGGTGACGCTCGGTTCGACCGCGAAGTCGCTGTGGGGCGGGCTACGTGTCGGTTGGATTCGCGCCGATGCCGCGCTCATCACCCAGTTGGTGGGGGCGCGTGCCGCGGTCGACCTCGGTACTCCCGTCATGGATCAGTTGGCAGCCGCTTACTTGCTCGCGGACGACCGCTCGTTGCTCGAACAGCGTCGCGAAGTGCTGCGAGAACAGCGTGCGGTACTCCTCGGCGCAGTGGCAGAGCATCTGCCGGACTGGCGTCCCACCATCGGCTCCGGCGGAATGTCGGTCTGGATGCGAATGTCTGCGCCAGTCTCGACGGCGTTGGCGGCAGTGGCACCCAACTTCGGTGTACTCCTTGCCGCCGGCCCCCGTTTCGGCGTCGAAGGTGCGTTCGAACGATTCATCCGCGTGCCGTACGCACGTTCTCCCGAGGACCTCATTCGCGGCGTCGCGTCCATCGCCGCTGCGTACGACACCCTCGCGACGGATCGCGACACGGCAGACCAACGAATGGTCGTCGTCTGAGAACTGGGTACACACCCTGAAAGTGGTGTGAAACCAGGAGGTAGGGCATGACGGCGGTAGACGGTACAGGCGCAGCGGGAACAAGTGCGGCGGACGCGCTCGCAGAGCGATTGTTCGCGGCCACGCTCGGGGCGTCGGAGCTGCAGGCTGTGTATCTGGGCGACCGGCTGGGCTGGTACCGCGCGCTGAGCGATCACGGCCCGCTCACGTCGACGGAGCTGGCGGACCGGACCGGGACCGTCGAAAGGTATGCGCGGGAGTGGCTCGAGCAGCAGGCCGTCGCCGGTTATGTGGAGGTCAATTCGGATGCCGATCGCCGGTACGGCCTGCCGCAGGCCCACGCCGATGTTCTGGTCGACGACGAGAACCTGCTTTTCCTGGCGCCGTTGGCGAGGCTGTTCGTCGCGACGACGTCGTCGATGCCGCGTCTACTCGACGCTTATCGTCACGGCGGGGGAGTCACGTGGGAATCGATGGGCCCCGATGCTCGCGAGGGCCAGGCGCTGCTGAACCGGCCGATGTATCTCCAGCAGCTCTGTCAGCAGTTCCTGCCGGTAGTCACCGACCTGCACGCCATACTTGTCGGCGGCGGGCAGGTCGCTGATCTCGGGATGGGGGAGGGCTGGTCGTCGATCGCGCTCGCCCTCGGATACCCGAAGATCGAAGTGCACGGCTTCGACGTCGACGCGGCATCGGTGAACGCTGCCCGTCGTAACGCCCACGATCGTGGGGTGGACGACCGAGTACATTTCTCGTTGGTCGACGTCGCCGGACAGGCTCCTGAGGCCGGGCGAGTCGATGCCGGGACCTACGATGCCGTCTTCGCTTTCGAATGCCTTCACGACGTTCCGGATCCGGTGGGATTTCTGTCCACGGCTCGGGCGATTGCCCAGCCGGGCGCTCCGGTGATCGTCATGGACGAACGAACGGCAGATGCGTTCGATCCCGAGGCGGGTCCGATCGAACAATTGCTGTACGGATTTTCGCTGACGTGCTGCCTGCCCGACAGCCTGTCGCATCCGGGGAGCGTTGCCACCGGGACGGTGATGAGGCACTCGACACTCGAAAGCTATGCCAAGGCGGCCGGTTTCGAGCGGGTTGACGTGCTGCCGATCGAGCACGAGATGTTCAGGTTCTACAGGTTGGGCTGACGCCCCGTGCGTGGTTAGAGAGTCCTGAGGCTCCTTAACCGCGCACGGGGCCGAAGGCCCTAGGTCCAGACCGTGTCGATATCCGTCGCCTCACGCGCCGGCGCTGCGGGCGTCTTGGTGGGCGTGCGCGAGAAGCGCGGTGCGGGAGCATGCTGAGTGACGCCGTCGAGTTCGATGAGCGAACCGCGGGCCGCGATGTGTTCGTTGGACGGAGCCTCGGCGAAAGTCAGGACAGGGGAGACGCAGGCGTCGGTGCCGAGGAAGATCTTGGCCCACTCGTCGCGAGTCTTGGACAAGAACTTTTCGGTGAAGAGCGTCTTCATGTCGTCCCACTTGGACGTGTCCATCTGGTGAGGGAGCGTCGCGGGATCGAGTTCGAGGCCCTCGAGCAACAATGCGTAGAACTGCGGTTCGATGGATCCGACGGCCATGTACTTGCCGTCGGAGGTCTCGTAGGTGTCGTAGAACGGAGYGCCGGTGTCGAGGAGGTTGACGCCGCGCTCGTCGGACCAGACGCCGCGACCGCGGAATGCCCACATCATGTGCGAGAGCGCGAGGGTTCCGTCGACCATCGCCGCGTCGACGACCTGGCCCTTACCAGACGTCGAGCGCTCGACGAGAGCCGACAGAATGCCGAAGATCAGGAACATGGAACCGCCGCCGAAATCGCCGACCATGTTGAGCGGCGGGACGGGGCGTTCACCCTTGCGTCCGATGGCGTTGAGGACACCGGTCAGTGAGATGTAGTTGATGTCGTGACCGGCGGCGTTGGCGAGCGGTCCTTCCTGTCCCCAGCCCGTCATACGGGCGTAAACGAGGCGCGGATTGCGCTCCGACACCACGTCGGGTCCGAGTCCCATGCGTTCCATGACGCCGGGGCGGAAGCCCTCGATGAGGACGTCGGCGCGGCCCAGGAGATCGAGAACCTTGGCTACGTCGGCCGGATCCTTCAGGTTGGCCTCGACGATGCGGCGGCCGCGCTTGATCTGGTCGGTTGCGTTCGAGTCCTGCGGAATCTGCCCTGCGCGCTGGACGATGACGATGTCGGCGCCCATGTCCGCCAACAGCGTCGCGGCGTGCGGGCCCGGTCCCAATCCAGCGAATTCCACGATCCGAATGCCCGCGAGCGGGCCCTTCTTCTCCACAGCTTCTGCAGACACACGCACTCCCAATTCAGACGGTGACAACACTCCTGACTCGACGGTAACGTGTCGAATCGATCAGGTGTGCTCCGGGGCACTGTGTCCGCCGAGGGAGGCGCCGATCACTAGACGGCGGCACCCTCGAACTGAGCGTTGTAGAGACGGAAGTACGCGCCCGCCGCTGCGATGAGTTCGTCGTGTGTGCCCTGCTCGACGATCTTGCCCGCCTCCATCACGACGATCAGATCGGCGTTACGGATGGTGGAGAGCCGGTGCGCGATGATGAAGCTGGTGCGCCCGACGCGCAACGCGGACATTGCTTGCTGCACAAGCTGTTCCGTACGTGTGTCGACCGAGCTGGTCGCCTCGTCGAGAATCAGCAGCGACGGCTCCGACAGGAATGCTCGGGCAATCGTGATGAGCTGCTTCTCGCCGGAGCTGATGTTCGATGCCTCCTCGTCCAGCACGGTGTCGTACCCGTCCGGGAGCGTGTGGATGAAGCGGTCGACGAAGGCAGCGCGTGCGGCTTCGTGGATCTCGTATTCACTGGCGTCGAGCCGGCCGTACGCGATGTTGTCGCGGATCGTTCCGCCGAAGAGCCAGGTGTCCTGCAGGACCATGCCGACGTGCTTGCGCAAGTCGGAGCGGCGCATCTGCGAGATGTCGACGTCGTCGAGAGTGATTCGGCCCGAGTCGACTTCGTAGAAGCGCATGAGCAGGTTGACCAAGGTGGTCTTGCCGGCACCGGTGGGTCCGACGATGGCGACCATCTGCCCGGGCCGAGCCGTCAGGTACACGTTCTCGATCAACGGCTTGTCCGGCTCGTAGCGGAACGAGACGTTCTCGAACTCGATGTGTCCGACGTTGCGATGGCGTCCGGCAGGCTCGGGCATTAGTGGCACGTCGATGTCGGGCGACTGCTCGGGTTCGTCGAGAAGCTCGAAGACCCGCTCGGCCGACGCTGCTCCGGACTGCAGGCTCGTCGACATGGACGCGATCTGCGTGAGTGGTTGGCTGAACTGGCGCGAATAGACGATGAACGCCTGAACGTCACCGAGTGACATGTTGCCGCTGGCGACCTTGAGTGCGCCGACCACAGCGAGCAGCACGTAGGTGATGTTTCCGACGAAGTTCATGACCGGCATGATCAGGCTGGAGAGGAACTGTGCGCCGAAGGACGCGTCGAGGAGTTTCTTGTTCTGCTCGGCGAATTCACGCTCGGCTTCGGCCTGATGCCCGTACACGCGTACCAGGTCGCGACCGCTGTAGTTTTCCTCGATCTGTGCGTTGATCTTGCCCGTCTCGGTCCACTGTGCCTTGTACAACACTTGTGCACGCTTGGCGACCCTGGCAACGAGGAGCACCGATACCGGCACCGCGATCAGTGCGATCAGGGCGAGCATCGGAGAGATGACGAACATCATCGTCAGGACGCCGAGGACGGTGAGCACCGACGTCAGGAGCGAGGTCAACGTCGACGACAACGTCGACGAGATGTTGTCGATGTCGTTGGTGACGCGGCTGAGGATCTCGCCGCGCGGCGTCTTGTCGAAGTATGGTAGGGGGAGACGGTGAAGCTTCGCCTCGACCGAGGCACGCAGGTTGTAGATGGTCTTCTGGACGATGATGTTGAGGAGGAATGCTTCCAACCAGGCAAGTAGCGACGAGAGCAAGTACACGACGATCGCGAGCATGACGACTTTGCCGATGGCGTCGAAGTTCAGACCTACACCGGGAACGACGTCGGTCGAGTTGGCGACGAGGTCGGCGAACGTCGAATTTCCTGATGCGCGGATCGCCTCTGCTGCCTGATCGCGGGTCAGTCCGGCGGGCAGGCTCTTGCCGATGAACCCGGCGAAGATGAGGTCTGTCGCGTGACCGAGGATCTTCGGCACCGCGACGGAGAGCGCGATGCTGGCGATCGTCGCAACGACGACACAGACGACCGCAAACTTGTGTGGCTGCAGAAGCGAGAGAAGCCGCTTCATCGTCGCCTTGAAGTGGCGAGGTTTGGTGTCCGTCGCGGTCAGCGCGGGCTTCGGCTCTTTGTCGGGGTTCTCGGGGTTACTCGACTTCGCATCCCCGTCCGCGGATTCAGGTTCGCTCGGGATCTTGGCGAACACCACCGTCGGGGCATCGTCGAAGTACTGGCTGTTGGGGCTGCCCCACGTCGGGTCCTGCGGGCTGGTCATGCGCTCATCTCCGCGGGAATCTGGGAAGCCACGATCTCTTGGTACGTCGGACAGTTGGCCAGGAGGAACTGATGGTCGCCGAGACCGACCGGAGCGCCGTCTTCGAGGACCATGATCTGGTCGGCATCGATGATGGACGCGACGCGCTGCGCGACGATGATGACCGTCGAATGAGTCGAGACCGTGCGGAGTTCGCGTCGGACTGCGGCGTCGGTGTGCATGTCGAGTGCGGAGAACGAATCGTCGAAGACGAAGATCCGGGGTCTGCGGACCACAGCTCTGGCGATGGCGAGACGTTGTTTCTGTCCGCCCGAGAGATTGCCGCCGCCCTGGGCGATCGGAGACTCGAGACCGTCGGAGAGTTCACGGACGAAGTCGTCTGCCTGGGCGATGGTGAGGGCTGCCCAGATGTCGTCGTCGGTGGCGGTCGGGTTTCCGTAGCGGATATTGCTCGCGATCGTGCCGGCGAACAGGTAGGCCTTCTGGGGCACGTATCCGAAGTTGGCGAAGAGTTCGTCCTGATCCCAGCCACGGACGTCCAAGCCGTCGACCAGGACGGCGCCGGCCGTGACGTCGAAGAGTCGGGGGATGAGTGAGACGAGGGTCGATTTGCCACTACCGGTACTGCCCACGATCGCGGTGACCGTTCCTGGCATGCATCGCATCGAGACATTCGACAGGACCGGCGTTTCTGCTCCCGGATACGTGAATCCGGCTCCACCGAACTCGACAACGCCGTAGGGGCTGGTCGGGCGAAGGGGCTGGGCCGGTGCGGGCACGGTCGGCTCGGTGTCGAGTACCTCGGTGATGCGGTCGGCACACACGGCCGCGCGGGGGATCACGACGGCCAACATGGTCGCCATGACCACGGACATCAGGATCTGCATGACGTAGGCGAGGAAGGCGCTGATCTGGCCGATCTGCATGTCTCCGGTATCGACCAGATGCGCGCCGAACCACAGCACCGCGACGCTCGACAGGTTGGCGATCAACATGACGGTGGGCAGCAGAACCGCCTGGTAGCGACCGATGAGGAGCGAGGTGTCGGTCAGTTCCTTGTTGGCTTTGTCGAAGCGGATCGTCTCGTCGGGTTCTCGAACGAAGGCGCGGATGACACGCATACCGGTGAGCTGTTCGCGCAGTGATCGATTGATGTTGTCGATCCGCGTCTGCATCGTCCGGAAATGCGGGATCAGCTTGGCCACCACGACCGAGACGGTGATGCCGAGCAGTGGTACCGAAATCGTCAGGAGCCAGGACATCTGCAGGTTCTCGCGCAGCGCCATGATGATGCCGCCGATACACATCAGTGGGGCGCTGACGAGCATCGAGGACGTCAGCATGACCAGGGCCTGGATCTGCAGGACGTCGTTGGTGTTCCGTGTGATCAGCGTCGGCGCACCGAAACTGTTGAATTCGCGATCAGAGAAGCTGCCGACGGCCTTGTAAAAGGCGCCTCGAACGTCGTGGCCGAAGCCCATCGACGATTTTGCCGCCAGATAGGTCGATGCGACCGACGCGATGATCGACGCAAGCGAGACCAGCAGCATGATCCCGCCGGTGGACATGATGAATCCGGTGTCGCCTCGGGCTACACCGTCGTCGATGATCCGAGCGTTGAGCGTGGGGAGGACTAACGACGCGATGGCCCCGAAGAGTTGAAGTGCGAGGACCCCGGCAAGCAACCAGCGGTACGGCGGCAGGTACGCCTTGAGGAGTTTTGCTAGCACGACGGTTCCCGGTGAGTTGCTTCGGTTGCCGCTCGTTCGCGATTGATCACAAGCACACGGTATGACAGATCGTGGTCGAGGTTGGCACCGACTCTGACGATTGCAACCATTTGTCCAAATCGAATGTGATGTCCAACACACTTGAATTCGATATTGGTTTCAGGTCACAGGGCCTGAACTGCCGGTTTACACATTGCTCCAATATGTCACGGTTTTATTTGGATCGAAACAAACTGGACGTACGTATTTAGCTTGGCTACAAAGGGGCGGAGCGAACAAAACGTGCGCCGCGTCATAGATATTCATGCAAGGAGTCACACATGGGATCCCTCGGAAACCTTCTCAAGGCCAACGGCATGGGCTGGGGCATTCTCCAGCTCCTTCCCCTGGTCAACATGCTCAAGACCCTTCAGGGGCTGGACACCGCGAGCTCGAACTCCTGACGTTCGACCACAACAATTCTTCCGAAACAACACAGGAGTAGTCGCATGACCTCGATTCAGAATCTCGACGCCTTCCTCAAGAGCGTTCTCGCGTTCGTGACCAAGTTGAACGCGGGATCGGCAGACGGCTCGGGTTCGGCCGGTTCCACTGCCGAGTAGTTCTCGGTCCCCACTTCATTTCAACTGCATCCCGACATAAGGAGACCCGACATGGGTTCGTTCGAAGACTTCAGCGGCGTCGTCAAGACGTTCATTCCGGTACTCAAGGACCTGTTCACGGCACTCGGTGGTGGCTCGCTCACCCCGGGTACCGGATCGGCGGCTGACAAGTAAGTCCCGTTTGTCCGAAAGTGTGGCTCGCGGTTGTCTGCGAGCCACACTTTCTGCATTTCAATTGTGAGCTAAATCACATTATTGGATATTTCGAACTGTCTATTTGGGCTCTGAACTGCAATTATGCCAGAAGGTGTTACCGACAGTTCACGTTGGTAGCTATTCGGTAGCTAGACAAGTGTGAGCAGTCGGTCTATAAATGCAGGCAGCGCCAAGGTAGTGCGCTACATCACAGCTCGGGATGTTGTTCGGGGGGCGGTTCAGCCATCCGCGCGGCAGAAGTTCCCGAACCATCTCGGCCACCGCCTGCGGCCGGAATGGCGCTGGAACATCACACCACCTCACAAACAGGAGAACCTCCTATGTTCGGATCACTCAGCACCCTCGGACCCCTGCTCACCGCGCTCGGAGCTTTCCTCAAGTCCGTTCCCACCGAATCGCTGTCCGGCGAGGGCGAGGGCTCGTCCACCGGTTCACTCTCGGGTCTGTCCAGCGGATCCGCCGAGTAGTCATCCCTTCCGGCAGGTCCATTCGGCTCTGCCAATCGGATTGCATGCAGGTGCCCTCTGTCCACTGTCGTGGCCGGAGGGCACCCGCGTTTGCGGAGATTTTCGTAATTGCCGTTTTGGCATGTGAACACAGAACTGTGAGTGGCAGCACCTGCGTACGATGGTTCGACGACATCGGCATACGGTCACCGCGACGTCCGGTGCTCCCGAATTCAGAGGTAGCCGACCGCGAGGTGACGCATGGTAGGGACGAGTCGCTTTCTGCGCCTTCTCCTAGTGCTGGCCGTTGTACTTGCGGCTTCGTTGATCGGCATCCTCACGCGCCCACCAGGGTTGCTCGCGACATTCTGGTGCGCCAACGCCATTCTGCTGGGAATGATGGTCAGATGGCCGGTCCTGATCGAGTGGCCGACGTGGATCGCTGCGACTGTCGGATACGTCTGCGCTGACCTGATCACCGGCAACTCGCTCTCGCTTGCGGTGCAGTTGAACGGGGCGAACCTCGCCGGAGTCACAGTCGGTGTTCTTGTTCTGTACTACTTGAAGCGCACACCGTTCCGATTGGTCGATTCGCAGTCGCTGGTGTGGATGGTCTTCGTCTCGTTCGTCGCGGCGACTGGTACCGCGGCCACTGCCGGCGCCTTGGACCGGCTCTTACGCGGTCAGTCATTTACCGACACGTTTTTCCACTGGGGCGCCACCGAGGTCATGGCGTACCTGCTGGTCCTTCCTCTCATTCTCACTCTCACCATCCCGTCGAGCCTTGCCGAGTTCCGCAGCAAACTGACTGCCAAAACTGTCGCCGCTATGAGCGTTCCGCTACTCGCCACTGCAGCCTGCGTGCCGATCGCCCTGAGTATCGAAGGGCCGATCGCGCTGGTCCTTCCGATTCCGGCTCTCCTGTGGTGCGCCACTCGCATCTCGGTTCCGAGCACTGCCTTCGTTTCCGTGGTCTGGTCGGTGTGGTCGCTCATGATGGCGGGTAGCGGTCGACTCGATATCGGAGATCAAGCCGCCTCGACGTGGAACGAGGACGTCATCACGTCCATTGCCGTCACGCTGATCGCGTTGGGGCCGATCGCGGTTGCCTGTGCGACCGAGGAACGTCGCGCTGCCGAGCGTGAGCTCTTCCTTGCTGTCGAATTCGACCATCTGACCGGGGTCCTCTCGCGTGGTGCGTTTCTCGGGCATGCGGAATCGGAGCTTGCCGCCGCGGCCCGCACACAATCCCCGGTCGGCCTGCTGATGCTCGACCTGGACCACTTCAAGAGCATCAACGACACGCATGGACATATGACCGGTGACAGCGTTCTCGCGAACTTCGCCGAACGGGCCGCTGACCGATTGTCGGACGGCGATCTGATCGGAAGGCTCGGCGGCGAGGAGTTCGCCATTCTGCTTCCGGACTGCAGCTACGCGCGAGCAGTCGATGTGGCCGAGGCGGTCCGCGGCGCGCAAGTCGAGTACTCGGCCGAATCAGAAGTGACGAGCACCGTCAGTGTCGGCGTCGCGTGGGTCGATCATGCGACGCCGACGTTGACCACCCTTATGACCGTCGCGGACGAGGCTCTGTACGAAGCCAAGCGCGCCGGGCGCAACCTCGTGAAAGTGCGCCGGCTCGGCAACGATGCATTGCCGCAACGGAATTCCGAGCCGGATATGGCCACCCGCACCTATCGCAAACCTGACATACCACGAACGATCAGGCGAGGATTTGGCCGCGAAGGTGTGGTGGACGGCCGATAACCGCGCTGACCTGCATCGGGATTGGCATATAGTCGCACCCATGCAGCTTGATTCGACGCCTTCGCCCCTGCCGACACTTCCGCTCCGATTCGGAACTCCCCTGACCGAGAACTCCATCCGCGTGATGATGTTGGGATCAGGCGAGTTGGGTAAGGAAGTTGTCATCGCGTTGCAGCGTCTTGGCGTCGAAGTGATTGCGGTGGATCGGTATCCCGATGCCCCTGGGCACCAGGTGGCGCATCGTGCGCATACCGTCGACATGACCGATCCGGAAGCGCTGCTTGCCGTCATCGAGTTGGAAAAGCCTCACTTCGTGGTTCCCGAGATCGAGGCCATTGCGACGGATGCGCTTGCACTCGTTGAAGAACGCGGGGCCGCGGTGGTCATTCCCACCGCCCGCGCCACCCAGCTCACGATGAACCGTGAGGGGATCCGTCGGCTCGCGGCCGAGGAGTTGGGCCTGCCCACTTCGCCGTACGCTTTCGCGGACTCGCTTGCCGAAGTGCAGGCAGCGACAGACCGAATCGGTTTCCCGTGCGTCATCAAGCCCGTCATGTCCTCGTCGGGGAAGGGACAGTCGACGGTTCGATCCGCCGAAGATCTCGACGCCGCATGGGATTACGCGATGGCCGGAGGTCGTGTGAATCACGGCCGGGTGATCGTCGAGGGTTTTGTCGATTTCGATTACGAGATAACACAATTGACGGTTCGCGCCGTCGGTGAGAGCGGTCAGGTCGAGACGTCGTTCTGCGAGCCGATCGGGCACCTGCAGGAAGCCGGTGACTACATCGAATCGTGGCAGCCGCAGCAGATGTCCGCAGTTGCCCTCGCCTCGGCCCGAGACGTCGCCGAGAAGGTGACCACGGCTCTGGGCGGGCGAGGCATCTTCGGTGTCGAGCTATTCGTGAAGGGTGACGACGTCTTCTTCTCCGAAGTGAGCCCACGGCCGCACGACACCGGATTGGTGACTCTGCGGACGCAGCGACTTTC
The DNA here is from genome assembly GCF_056401335.1 of Rhodococcus sp. P4_F3_2. Classification (NCBI taxonomy): domain Bacteria; kingdom Bacillati; phylum Actinomycetota; class Actinomycetes; order Mycobacteriales; family Nocardiaceae; genus Rhodococcus; species Rhodococcus sp. P4_F3_2. The sequence continues at coordinate 43,834 of NZ_JBFUJN010000024.1, read as the reverse complement.
GGAGTTCGAGCTGCATGCCCGCGCGATCCTGGGATTGCCGGTCGACACGACGCTCACGGTGCCGGGAGCATCGGCGGTGATCTACGGCGGAATGGAGGCCAAGGGGATCGGATTCGACGGCGTCGCCGAGGCACTCTCGGTTCCCGAGACGGACCTGCGGCTCTTCGGCAAGCCCGAGAGCTTCACGCGTCGTCGCATGGGTGTTGCAGTGTCGACGGCCGCCGATGTGCCGACTGCACGCGCCCGTGCTCGCGAGGCCGCGTCGAAGGTGCGTCCCGTCGGATGAGTCCTGTGGCCGAGGTCCTCGTCGGGCTGGTCATCCTGGTCGGTCTGATCGGTGTCGTCGTTCCGATTCTTCCGGGGACACTTCTCGTTTTCGGTGCAATTCTGGTGTGGGCGATCATGACCGGCGGCGCGACGGCGTGGACGGTGTTCGCGCTGTCCACGCTGGCACTGGTGGTCACCGGGATCGTGAAGTACACCTGGCCAGGCAAGCGGATGAAGTCCGGGGGAGTGCCCAACCTGTCGGTGGTGGTCGGCGGCGTCGTCGGCATCATCGGGTTCTTCGTGATTCCGGTCGTGGGCTTGTTCCTCGGATTCATCGTCGGAACGTATTTCGCCGAACTAGCGCGACTGCGCCGTTACGACATCGCCTGGTCGTCGACGCTTCACGCGGTGAAGGCAGTCGGATTGTCCATGCTGGTGGAACTGTTCGGAGCGCTGATCGCGGCGGGGCTGTGGCTGGGAGCCGTCGCGTTCACTTGAGCGCAGCGGTACCAGGAGCGGGCGTTGTCGCACATGACCGCGGACAGGTCGATGCCGACAGCTTCGGCGATCACGTCCAGGTCGTGGACCTCGAACGCTCGACGTGCCCGTGTGCCGGGTAGATCGGTGCCGAACATCAGCGCAGCGGGGTTGACCGCGTGGATCTGGCGAAGCACGTCGCCGACGTCGGAGATGGTGGTGCGGCCGAACCCGGTGGCTTTGACGCGTACCCCGCGGTCGACGAGGTTCAGGAGATACGGCAGTCCGCGGGTGGACATTCCCAAGTGGTCGATGCTCACCGCCGGCAATTTGGCGAATACGGGTTCCAGCGACAGCAACAGCGTGGCATCGACGTAGAACTCGGCGTGCCAGCCGACCAGATCGAATGCGCGGTTGGCGAGATCGGCGAGTAGACGCAGGTCGGTGGCGCCTCGGCGCAGATTGAATCGGACGGCGCGCACTCCCAGCGCGTCCAGCGCAACGATGTCTTCATCCGTCGCATCGAGCGGCAAAGCAGTGACGCCCACCCAGCCTTCGCCGAGCTCGGACAAGGCGGCTTTCAGGTATTCCTGGTCATTGCCCTGGTACGACGCGGTCACCACCGCGCCGCCGTCAACACTCAGGCCCTTCAGTGAGGCAAGCCGGGCCCGGTAATCGGCCACGGTGAAGGGCTCAGGCAGGTACCCGTGATTCTCGACCAGCGGGAAGCGCGGGTCGATGATATGCACGTGGGCGTCAAACACGGGGTCTATTTTGCCCTGTTGCCTTGGGTCCCCGCACACACCACCGGCCCGATGTGACCTGGGTCGCGTCGGGCCGGTGGAGGGCTTCCGTTCAGTTACTTCTGCGCACTCAGTTCGCGCGGTCGGGCTCGGACGCCTTCAGCATGTCGTGACGCTCGACGACCTTGATGCGCTCACGGCCTTCGGGCTCGCCCAGGCTGCGCTCGTGCGCGTCGAGGCGGTACCAGCCCTGCCAGGTCGTGTACGGCACCTGCTTGCCTTCGAGGAACTCGATGACGGCGTTCTCGTCGGGGTTCGCGGCGCCGGCGAAGCCGACGGAATCCTCGAGAAGATTCGCGACGGTTTCGTTGGCGTCACCCTTCGTGTGGCCGATGAGGCCGACGGGGCCGCGCTTGATCCAGCCGGTGACGTAGGTGGCCGGCATGAACCGGGCTGCGCCCTCGGCGTTGTCGTCGGCGACGACGCGTCCGGCGTCGTTGGGGACGGTGCCCGCCTGGTCGTCGAACGGCAGCTGCGTGACGTTCTGCGAGAGGTAACCGACGGCGCGGTACACGGCCTGGACATCCCAGTCCTTGTACGTGCCGGTGCCCTTGACGTTGCCGGTGCCGTCGAGCTGAGTGCGCTCGGTGCGCAGGCCGACGACCTTGCCGTCTTCACCGAGGATCTCCGTGGGAGATTCGAAGAAGTGCAGGAACAGCTTGTGGGGGCGGGCTCCGACGTCGCGAATTGCCCAGTCCTGCAGCGTATTCGCGACCATGTCGACCTGCTTGGAGTTGCGGCGAGCCTGCTCCGAGCCCTCGTCGTAGTCGATGTCCTCGGGGTCGACGATGACCTCGATGGTCGGGGAATGGTCGAGCTCACGCAGTTCGAGAGGCGTGAACTTGGCCTGGGCCGGGCCACGGCGTCCGAAGACGTGAACCTCGACGGCCTTGTTGTTCTTGAGGCCCTCGTAGACGTTGGCGGGGATCTCGGTCGGCAGCAGTTCGTCGCCGGTCTTGGCGAGGACGCGGGCGATGTCGAGCGCAACGTTGCCCACGCCGAGGACGGCGACCTTCTCGGCTTCGAGCGGCCACGTACGCGGCACGTCGGGGTGGCCGTCGTACCAGGAGACGAAGTCGGCCGCGCCATAGCTGCCGTCGAGTTCGATACCCGGGATGCCGAGCGCGCGGTCGGCGTTGGCGCCGGTCGAGAAGATGACCGCGTCGTAGAACGACTGCAGGTCGTCGAGGGTGATGTCGGTGCCGTAGTCGATGTTGCCCAGCAGGCGGACCTGAGGCTTGTCGAGCACCTTGTGCAGAGCGGTGATGATGCCCTTGATGCGCGGATGATCAGGCGCGACGCCGTAACGAATCAGGCCGAAGGGCGCGGGCATGCGCTCGAAGAGGTCGATGCTGACGCCGCGGCCGGAGACTGCGGTGTCGGATTTCATGAGGGCGTCGGCGGCGTAGATGCCGGCGGGGCCGGCGCCGACGATCGCGACCCGGAGTGGGCGGTTGGAGTCAGTCATCGTGAGGACAGCTACCTTCTTCGAAGTTCGGACAACATATCGACAAGTATCCAATTTAGCCGAACCTAAGCACAGTGCCTCGGTTGCGGCCGAACGGATCCACACTCTCACTCGATCGGTTGTGGGTAAACCTATTCTTTCTTCCCATTCTCCCGTTGTCTCGGGTATTCGGGGTAGGGGCCTGGTCCTTGACGGGCCACAATTTCAAGTTGTGGGGGAGTATTGGCGTTATGAGTGACGAGCTTCGCGAATCCGACAACATCGATGGCAAGAAGGCGTCTGCGGGGCCGTTCCTCTTGGCTGTTGCCATCGTCGCCTTGATTCTGGGTGGAATCTTCGTCGCGTCGTGGATCTCGCCGGCCGAGGAGAACGTCACCGAGTCGGACCGCGTGAGCCGCTCCGTCACCGACTACGTCGATGCCGAGAATCGAAATGACGCGGAGACGGTCAAGACCCTGACCTGCGCGAGCTTCAATTCGAGCACTGGTCCGATGGCCGGAGTCGACGGGACGGTCGAACTGAAGGGTGTGGACGGGGTCGTGGTCAACGGGGATCGCGCCAGGGCCGACGTGACGATCACCGGCGGCGGAGCGGGCGAGCGGGTCTCGACCTGGGCCCTGACCCGTGATGGCAACCGTTGGGTCGTCTGTAACTGACGGCCCGCTCAGGCGCTCACGGCAGTCTTGTGAAAACATGGACTACGTGAGTTACGCAGGCGATCTGACGCCGGAGCAAGCCTGGGAGCTGCTCCGCGAAAACCCCGACGCCGTGCTGGTCGACGTGCGGACCGATGCGGAGTGGAAGTACGTCGGTGTCCCCGATGTTTCCTCCCTCGGCAAGCAGGCCGCACTGATCGAATGGGTGAGCCACCCGACCGGCGCGCGCAATGACAACTTCGTCGACCAGTTGAAGGAAGCCGGCATCACCGCCGATTCCTCCGGGTCGGAGCGTCCGGTGATCTTCCTGTGTCGATCCGGACAACGTTCCATCGGTGCGGCGGAAGCTGCGACTGCGGCGGGCATCGGCCCGTCGTACAACGTGCTCGACGGGTTCGAAGGCGCATTGGGTGCCGACGGACATCGCGGACTTGTAGGTTGGCGGGCCACCGGCTTGCCATGGAGGCAGCAGTGAGCGGAATTCCCCAGGGTGGCGCATTTCAACGAGCGCTGCCGGACGACGTCGGTCTCGGCACTCTCGGTGTTCGCGGTGGACTGATGCGTACCGGGTTCGAGGAGACTTCCGAAGCGTTGTTCCTCAACTCCGGATTCGTCTACGAGAGTGCAGAAGCCGCCGAACAAGCCTTCACCGGCGAGGTGGATCATTTTGTCTACTCCCGCTACGGCAATCCGACGGTCAAGATGTTCGAAGAGCGTTTGCGTCTCATCGAAGGCGCAGAAGCGTGCTTTGCGACGGCCAGCGGAATGTCGGCAGTCTTCACGGCGTTGGGCGCACTGTTGGCCAACGGCGACCGATTGGTTGCCGCGCGCAGCCTCTTCGGATCCTGCTTCGTGGTGTGCAACGAGATCCTTCCGCGCTGGGGCGTCGAGGTTGTTTTCGTCGACGGTGAGGACAACGCGCAGTGGGAAGAGGCGCTGTCCGTGCCGACCACTGCCGTGTTCTTCGAGACGCCGTCCAACCCGATGCAGTCCCTCGTCGACGTTCGGCGGGTGTCGGAGCTTGCTCATGCTGCCGGTGCAAAGGTAGTGCTGGACAACGTCTTCGCGACGCCGCTTCTGCAGCGCAGCCTCGATCTGGGCGCCGACGTCGTGGTGTACTCCGGTACCAAGCACATCGACGGTCAAGGCCGCGTGCTCGGCGGCGCGATCCTCGGCACCGAGGAATACATCAGCGGTCCCGTCCGAGAACTGATGCGGCACACAGGTCCTGCGCTCAGCCCGTTCAATGCGTGGACTCTGCTCAAGGGTCTCGAAACCATGCCGGTCCGTATTCGGCATTCCGTGGCTTCGGCACTCGAGATCGCCGAATTCCTCGAAGGACACTCCGGCGTCAAGTGGGTCAAGTATCCGTACCTGACTTCGCACCCGCAGCACGAGCTCGCGAAGTCTCAGATGAGCGGCGGCGGAACTGTTGTCACGTTCGAGCTCAATGCGCCTGACGGGGAGGGCAAGAAGCGGGCGTTCGAGGTTCTCAACGGCCTGCGCGTCATTGACATCTCCAACAACTTGGGAGATTCCAAGTCGTTGATCACCCACCCCGCAACCACAACGCACCGGGCCATGGGTCCGGAAGGCCGTGCAGCAGTGGGTCTTACAGATGGCGTTGTGCGTTTGTCGGTGGGTCTGGAAGATACCGCCGATCTCTTGGCTGATCTGAAGCGAGCTCTCGGCTGAAACGCTAGAGCGCCTTGCCTCGAACTTCCGACGGCAAGGCGTTCTACGGTGCGGGCGTGAGACCCAGTTGTTTGACGTCGATCGTCAACGCGGTCGTATTCAGTGTGAGACCTGAGCTTGTCGTGTCGGCGGGGTAGATCGTGAACAGCACCTGCGCCGTCAGATTGGTGTTGTTCAACGCCGATGTGACCGGGATGAGGTTCGGCGTCGGTGACGTGCTGTCGTACAGAAGATTGTTGCTCTGATCCGTGACGTAAGTGCGGAGATCGACACTGGCGGTCGCGAGCCCGCCACTCAACTTGGTCTTGTCGACCGTCACATTGGCTCTCAACCGGGGACCGGTGGCCAAGACCTTCGAATCGCAGAAATACGTGTAGTTGAATCCGGGCTTGAGTCGGTAGGTAGTGATGTCCGGGATATATACGAGTGGATTCGGATTGGTGGGCGCGTTGACGTAGACCTGCGAATACCACCCCCCGCCGCTCGTGGTCACGCATGTTCCCAGATCCAGGGTCCCGGACTGGACAGCGGCGCTCGTCAGGGTCGTACTGTCCGTCCATTTCGCCAATGTGCCCGAGCCGCCGAGCAATACAGCTCCGGCCGCGGCGACTGCCATGGCGGCTTTCGTCGTCTTTTTCATCACGGSACCAGGGCCTTGATCTCGTCCGGAAGTTCGCTCGGGGCAGGAGATTCGGCCCAGACTCCCGCTGACGTGTCGATGACGGTGACGCCGCCAGTGGTGATCACATACAACTGATCGGTTCCGGTGAGCCAATGCAGTACAGCGTCGCTGTCAACGGGACCTCGATACACCTCAGTTCCTGATGAATTCGACACGGACACAACGGGTCCACTGGCAGTCGAGAGCTTCTGGGCGCTGAGACCGGTCGTGGTCACCGGGGCGTCGATGGGAACCTCGCTCGGGGTGGTCGCAGTTGTTGTGGGCGCCGTTGTCATGGTCGTTGTTGTTGTCGTTGTGGACGGAGTAGTTGTAGCCGGTGACGAGGTGGTTGTCGAAGGTGTAGTTGTGCTGGTGGACGTCGGGGCCTGCGAGGTTGTTGATGCGCTCGGAGTAGTCGTGGGTGAAGGTGTGGTCGAACTGACCGCTGCGGTGGAGGTGGTGGTCGTCGCACTCGGAGCTTGTGCAACCAGCGCCGAACGAGCGGCCGGAGCTGAGGCTGCCATGGTTCCGCTCGTGGGTCCGGATACACACGCCATGTCATTGAGGATGATGAGCAGTGTCGAACTGCTGATGCGGTACCCGGTGTATTCCGGTGTCACGTAAGTTCCAACGAGTCCGTGTAATTCGACGTCGTAGTTCGTGTTCGACAGGAGAATCCCGCCGCTCGGCAGATCGGACAACGTCAGGGTCGTCGAGAGGCCGGTCACGTCTCTGATCAGCGGAGGTTGGGTGGTGTTGGTTGCGTTTCGGACGATGATTCGAAATGTATCCGTGGCAACGCCAGGCCAAGCGAGCACGACGGAAGTTCCCTTGTCCGAGCAGGTCATTGACGCGGGAGGTTTCGGAAAGCTTGCAGCAGTGGTGAACGAAATGCTTCCCGCTGTCGCCATGCCCGTGAAGGCGGCCTGTGTTCCGCCGACGTTCGCAATGCCCGCCACGCTGAGACCGACCGTTGCCAATGCGACGATTGCCTTGAAGGCGTGGGAATCGCCGTGCGCGTCCTGACGATCCAGCCTGGGTTCCCCTTCATCCGGTCTTTTCCGTGGGCGAAATGCGATGTACAGCAGTCCTCCGACGGCAATCGCACCAAGCACAAGCCCACTCGGTCCGGACAGCCAGACGGCCACGTAGCCGAGGCGGTTGATGCTGAAGAAAACTCGATCCGCTTCGGTGATGACGTAAGGATCTGGGTCTGTGACGGGATTCGCGTCGCCGCGCAGCTGTGCAATTGCAAGATTGTTGCCTTGCTGCTCGATCGTCTCGACACGATGGGTGATTCGAACGCCTTGGTTGTCGTAGACACTGACGATGTCACCGACCTGAACTTCCGAAGCAGGCACGGTGCGCGCGAATGCCAGAGCACCGGTCTCGATCGTGGGAGACATCGATCCGCTCTTGAAGATCAGCGGAGTGATACCGAAAGCGAAGCCGGCAATGAACAATCCGATGGATGCCAGACCGGCGAGGGCACCGAGGGTGAGCAGAAGTTCGTGAATCCGACGTGGCGTCGAGGCTTTCGGTGAAATCTTCGTGTGTCGTGACACGGCGCTCACACCTTTGCCGAGAAGTTCAGGACGATGCTCGACGAGCTGCTCGTCGGTGGGGTCGGACTCGTCGGAAGCGTCACCGAGACACAAAGATTATCGGTTGCCCCGATAGCCAGAGAACGGTCGGGCGCACCGACCGCCTGATTTACGGTGAGGGTCAGGGGTAAGGACAACACCACATTGCTGCCATCTGTGCATTTGTTGGCCACAGTTCCGTTCAACGACACAGTCATCCGCAAGTAGGTCGTCAGCGCGCCGCCGCTGGTGGAAGTAATCGTGTATTTCAGAGGAAGATTCACGCCTGCCCCCACGTTGTTGACTTTGAGGATCGCGGAGTTCGAGTCGCCGGGAATCATCCCGGTTTTGCCGAGTTGGCTGAAGTTCAGTGTCGTGGTCAGCGTGGGTTGGGTTGTGGTGTTCAACTGCAGATTGATCGACCCGGTCGTGATGTTTCCCGAAGTCGCAGTCGCGGAAGACGTCCAGGCCGCGAGCGTGGTCACACCGCCGACGCCAAGCACCATCCCCAGTGCGAGCAGCGCGCGAAAACGCGTGCTGGTCAACAGGTGACGAATCCGGTGGGCCGGACGGTCAGGGCGCGAGGGCATCGTGCTGGCCTTTCTCGTTCTGGTCGGAGTTGGGGAGGTTGGAAGCTGAAGGGTCAGGAGCCAATCGTGCTCGAGCTCGCTCCTTCCGGCCGTCACGGATGCCGCTGATCATCATGTAGGCCGCGTACAGCAGTAGTGCCGTCACGACTATCACCACGATCACGGTGCGCTGCTCTCCGGTGAGCCAAGTGTTGACGTAGCCGAGATACGGAAGGCTGTACCAGACCTTTCCCCGGATCTGTACTGGCCGTACTTCTTTCTCGTCGCGTTCACCGTTCGCGTCGCCCTGGGTGATGAAAGTTCTTTCACCCTTCTGGTTTTCGCTCGTGGCAATGATCCGGTGTGTGACGACCGTCGGCTGACCGGATTCCAGCTGGTAGGTAATAGGCGTACCGATCCCCAGTTCGGACGGATCGACAGGCTTGACCACCACCAGTGATCCAGGGTCGTACGTCGGGCGCATCGAACCGGTCAGAATCGTGAAGCGCTGCGCTCCCGCGAAGAAGGGGACGACAATGGTTGCGACGATGACTGCCGAAATTGCCAGCAGCAGTGTCCAGCTGACAATCGAGGTGACCCACCACAGAGGACCGGTACGTTCACCGCGTTTGGTCGAGTATTTCGTCATGCCGCCCCTGCCTGGAACGTGAAGGTGGCGTTGGTCGTCTGACCGGAAACCGCACCAACAACCACCGTGAGCCGCATACACAGGATGTAGGTGCCACCGGCTGCGAGCGGAGTCGGCATGTACGCGGGGGAAACCGGGTACTGCAGCGATGCATTCATCGATCCGGACGTCACTGGGGTCACTGCCGGAGCCGCGGTGTTGACGCCGGCCGGGCAGGCGCCTTCGTTGGCGACTCCGTACGTGGTCAACGTGAATCCCGGAAGTGCGCTCGTCGACTGCATTCGCCACTGCAGAGGATCAGACCCCGAATTCTTGACGGTGAGCGGAGCTTGCACCGTGTTTCCCGGGACCACAGGCGTCGTGGCCGTCGTCAAATTCGCCAGGGTGTACGCCGCACTGGTTCCGGCCGATGTACCAACGGTGAGGTTGACGCTGGCAGCGGTTGCGGTCCCACCACTCGCGCTCGCCGAATCGGACCACAGCGCGAGCGACTGCTGTGACGATGCGAACACCGCTACAGCAGCCACCGCGACTGCGATCGCTCCCCAGACCTTTTTCCTCATGAAATTACGGAGCCGGAGTCAGCGCTGTCTGAGTGACGACCAGCTTCATCGCCGCCAAGTTCAGCGACTGATTCTGCGCGACCTGGTTGGCCACCTCGGTGAAGTTCAGACGGACTCCGACGTGCACGATCGTGCCGTTCTGTACCTTGGTGATCTGTGAAATCGGGTTGCCACCAGCGTCCTTGATGGTCGTAACCGGCTGTACAGCGGCGGCAAGTTCGGCGCTGTTGGCACCTGGAACGATGCCGGCCGTATCAGCGGTCAGAACAGCCGCGAGACGATCGCCCACTGCGGTCACTGTGACGTCGCAGGTGTATTCGATGCTCTCGGTGGTGACGATGCGGTAAGCCGAGATGTTGGTGATCGCGGTCTTCGTCGGATTGAGGGAGTTCCAACCGCCGCCGACCGGTGCGCAGGCGCTCAGGTCGAGTGCACCGGAAGTGACGGGTCCGCCGCCACTGACGTCGGCCGAGTCGCTCCACACAGCGAGCGAGCCCGCACCGCCGAGGAGGAGGGCGCCGGCCGCCGCAGCAGCGATCGCGCCCTTGGTCTGCTTCTTCATGAAAATCTCATTTCATGTCTGGGACCCGAAATGGGTCGTTCAGACATGAGTATCAGCCACGGCAAACGATTCGTTACTACTTTTTCTCAAATTTCTTTTTGGACTGCGATCCACCTATTGTCGGGGTGTATTCGCCTCTGACCTGCGAATAACTATCAGTACGCAATCTTCCTTCGAAAGAAACCGCTTGTTTGTCCAGCTGGACAAAGTGGACGAGTCGGATCCTGGCAAATCTAGTGTTTTTTACCAGTTAATTACCGACTCGCGGTTTTGTTTTGCAATTGAATCAATTGTTTGCGGTGCTACGGAATGGATCGGTTGTCATTCCTACAAGATCGGCGACCGACTCGAGAACGACTGTGGGTCGGTACGGGAAGAGCTCCACCGACGCGCGGGTCGAGATCCCGGTCATCACCAGAATCGTCTGCAGTCCGGCTTCGAGGCCACAGACGATGTCGGTGTCCATCCGGTCGCCGATCATCAATGTGTTGGCCGAATGAGCGCCGATGGACCGCAGGGCAGAGCGCATCATCAAGGCGTTGGGCTTGCCGACGTAGTAGGGATCGCGTCCGGTTGCCTTGGTGATGAGAGCGGCGACCGAGCCGGTGGCCGGCAGCGAGCCGTCACGCGACGGCCCAGTGGCGTCGGGGTTGGTGGCGATGAACCGCGAACCACGCTCGACCAGGCGAATGGCGGTCGTGATCGCCTCGAACGAGTACGTGCGCGTCTCGCCGAGTACGACGTAGTCGGGGTCACTGTCCGTCAGGACGTAACCGATGTCGTGCAGGGCAGTGGTCAGGCCCGATTCGCCGACCACGTAGGCGCTGCCGCCTGGCCGCTGGTTGGCCAGGAACGTCGCGGTAGCGAGCGCTGACGTCCAGATCGACTTCTCCGGGATGTCGAGTCCCGAATTAAGCAGGCGTGCTCGCAGGTCACGCGGGGTTCGGATGGAGTTGTTGGTGAGCACCATGTACGGGATGTCGTTCGACGCCAGCTCTGCCAGGAACGTGTCCGCTCCAGGTATCAAGTGCTCCTCGTGGACGAGAACCCCGTCCATGTCCATGAGGTAGGTCCAACCGGTCTGATCTTCTGTACTGGTCATGACTCCAGTATGTGCGGGTGCCGCCCGATGTGGGCGATCAAGCGAGAAGGCGCCACAGCCCGATCAGGCCGACGACGACAATCGTGTAGCGCAATGCAGTGGGGGACAGGCGCCGTCCGTAGCGGGCGCCCAGGACGCCACCGCCGAGCGAGCCGACAGCGATCAAACCGGCTGCTGCCCAATTGATCTGATCGAACGCCAGAGTGATGTACATCCCCGCTGCAACGATGTTGACGAGCAGTGAGAGCAGGTTCTTCGCGCCGTTCATGCGTTGGAGGGTTTCAGGGAGGATGGCACCCATCACACCGATGAGAAGGATGCCCTGCGCGGCAGTGAAGTATCCGCCGTAGATGCCGACCGCAAAGGTGCCGGCGGTCAGGAGCATCAGCCTCTTGGTGGACAGCGTCGTTTCTTCGGTTGAACGCTTCTTGGCCCACGCCTGGATGCGTGGTTGGAGGAGGACGAGCGCGAGGGCGAGGACCAACAGCACCGGAACGATGGTTTCGAACAGTTTCTCGGGTAGATGCATGAGCAACCAGGAACCGAGTAGTGCCCCGGCGAGTGACGCCGGAATCTGCCACTTCAGTCGATCCCACTGTCCGGACAGCTCGCGTCGGTAGCCCCAGGTGCCGGAAACTCCGCCGGCGACGAGCCCGACCGCGTTGGACATGGTCGCGGTCACGGGCGGCATGCCGAAGGCGACCAGCGTCGGGAACGTGATCAGCGTTCCACTGCCGACCACGGCGTTGATCGCGCCCGCACCGATGCCGGCCAGCAATATGAAGAAAGCGTCGAGTCCACTCACTCCGCAGACGGTACGGCAGAGGAAAAGTCGGTCCAGACGGCGGTCCCGGTCTTCGTTCGAACACTCCATTGAACACGTCAAACGCGGCTTCGGACACCGTTGGAATCAGTGCGATTTCAACCTGGTTGATCTTTCATTTCCCTTGCAGTGCAGGGAAATACAACATTTGACGACTAGACATTTCGGGTCTAGTCTTTGCTCACCATCCAGAGCGACCGAGAGACCTGGCTCGTCGACGTCGCAGCAACCCCCCGAGTGATCGGGAGCGGGTGCTACCGCCAGGACCGATGGAAGGCATCACATGGGTTCCACTTCGCACGCTCCGCACAGGCGCCGCCATATCGATCTGTGCCGCACCGCTTCGTGTCACTGTCGCTGACCGAACCGTCGTCTTCGCAACTCGAGCTCACCAACTCGAGACCACAGCTGCGTTCCCATTCCCCGAAAGGTCTATTCGTCATGTCCACTCCGTCAGGTAGCGCGCCGTGAGCGCGCCCACCGATGTCCGCCCCGAAAAGTCGGTGTCCGAGCCGCAACTTCCGGACTCGGAGCTTGTCGTTGCTCGCACCTGGCACCCGCTGCGCTGGGTGATCAGTGCGGTCGTGCTGGTACTGCTTGCTCAGTTCATCCACGGACTCGTCGTCAACCCCGGCTGGGACTGGCCGACCTTCGCGCAGTACTTCACCGCGAAATCAGTGCTCGCCGCGCTGTGGATGACGATCAAACTGACGCTGTGGGGGACGATCCTCGGATTCGGTCTCGGTGTTTTCCTGGCACTCGGTCGGTTGTCGAAAAACCCGGTCCTGCAGGTGATCGCTTGGACCTACATCTGGGCCTTCCGCTCGATTCCACTCATCGTGCAGCTGCTCTTCTGGTTCAACATCACATACCTGTACCAGACGCTTTCTCTCGGAATACCTTTCGGGCCCGAGTTCTTCACCTTCCAGGTCAGCGGTGTGATCGGCGGATTCACCGCGGCGGTCATCGGTTTGGCGCTGCACCAGGCTGCATACTCGGCCGAGATCATCCGCTCCGGAATCATTTCGGTGGATCACGGCCAGATCGAAGCTGCTCACTCGCTCGGTATTCCGCGCAGTCGCCAGTTCTTCAAGATCGTTCTCCCGCAGGCAATGCGAGCGATTCTCCCCAACGCCGCCAACGAGGTCATCGGACTCTTCAAGGGAACGTCGATCGTCTCCACCATGGCAATCGCCGAACTGTTCTACCAGGTGCAGGTCATCTTCGGCCGCAACGGACGAGTCGTGCCCCTGCTGATGGTCGCCACGATCTGGTACATCATCCTCACGACGTTGCTCTCGATCGGTCAGTACTACGTGGAGCGCCACTATGCACGAGGATCCGCCCGTGCGCTTCCGTTGACTCCGGTACAGAAGGCGCGCAAGAAGTTCGAAGAGATTCGCGATGCGCGTCTCGATATTCCGAGAGGTGCGACCCGATGACCGCAGAACTGGCCGAAGAGACGGTGTATGCCGTCGAAGCGCGCGGAATTCACAAGTCGTTCGGCACGCTGGAAGTACTTGCCGGCGTTGATCTCCTGGTCCGCAAGGGCGAAGTGACCGTCATTCTCGGTCCGTCTGGTTCCGGTAAGTCCACCTTGCTGCGCACCCTCAATCACCTCGAGAAGGTCGACCGCGGGACCGTGCGGATCGACGGAGAACTGATCGGGTACCGGCGCAAGGGAAACCGGCTCCACGAACTGCGTGACCGCGAGATCCTGAAACAGCGTTCGCACATCGGATTCGTGTTCCAGAACTTCAACCTGTTTCCGCACCTGACCGCGCTGGAAAACGTGGTGGAAGCGCCGCTCTCGGCCCAGAAGCGTGATCGTGACGAGGTGTACCGCGAGGCCCGCGCACTGCTCGAGCGAGTGGGAGTGGGGGACAAGGCGGACGAGTATCCCCGCCAACTCTCCGGTGGCCAGCAACAGCGCGTCGCGATAGCGCGAGCGCTGGCACTGCGGCCGGCGGTCATTCTCTTCGACGAGCCGACGTCGGCGCTCGACCCGGAACTGGTCGGCGAGGTTCTCGAAGTCCTCGCTCAGTTGGCCCGTGACGGCGCCACCTTGGTGATCGTCACACACGAGGTCGGATTTGCTCGGGAAGTGGCGGACACTGCGGTCTTCATGGACGGCGGCGTCATCGTCGAACAGGGCCCACCTTCGCAGGTGATCGACAATCCGGTCCACGAACGGACCAAAGCTTTTCTCTCCCGCGTCCTCTGACGCGACCCAGACTCATTCCCGGAAGGAAAAATTGATGTTCTCCCCATCCCGTCGCGCAACTTTTCTGATCTCGGCTCTTGCCACAGTCGGACTGCTCAGCGCTGCGTGCAGCAGCGCGGACGCGGAGTCCGACGGCGCCCAGGTCACCGCTGCTGCGGGTTACAACCTCACTGCCGATCAGAACCGCATCACCACCGACAAAGTCGATTCCATTGCCGCCGAGCTACCTCAGGACATTCGCGACCGTGGCACGCTGCGCGTCACCGGTAGTGCCGGTGCCGCTCCGCCGCTCCGCTTCTACGCCGACGACGACACCACTCTCATCGGTTCCGAGACCGACTTCGCCTACCTGATCGGTGATGTTCTCGGTTTGAAGGTCGACCTGCAGACCGCAGACTGGGCACAGAACTTCGTCCGCATCGATTCCGGCGAGGCTGATGCATTCCTGTCCAATGTGACTGTGACGGAAGAGCGTAAAGAGAAGTACGACTTCGCCACCTACCGACTCGACACCCTGGCCTTCGAAGCCAAGAAGGGCTCCGGGATCTCCATCAAGGAACCCAAGGATGTCGCAGGCAAGAAGATCGCGGTAGGTTCCGGTACCAATCAGGAAGCGCTGCTGGTCAAATGGAGTGAGCAGAACGTCGCGGCCGGCCTGGCCCCCACCGACATCTCCTACTACCAGAACACCACCGACTACTACCTGCCGCTGCAGTCCGGCCGGATCGACGCCTACTTCGGACCGAACCCGTCGTCGCAGTTCCATGCCAAGCAGTCGGGTGAAACCGAAGTTGTCGGTGAGTTCTCCGGTGCAGGCGACACGCTGCAAGGCCAGATCGCGGTTCTGGTGAAGAAGGACAACGGGTTGATCAAGGCAATCAACGACGCGATCAACCACACGATCGAGAACGGCACGTACCAGCAGATCCTCGAGCGCTGGAACATCACGAATGAAGCCGTCGACACGTCCCTGATCAACCCGCCCGGCCTTCCGAAGACCAAGTGAGCTCTCGTCCATGAGTGAGATTCTCGATGCGATCGTCATCGGTGGAGGACTCGTCGGGTCCTCCACCGCCTGGCGGCTCGCGGCGCGCGGACGTAGCGTCGTTCAGCTGGAACAGTTCGGGCCGGGGCACAAGCACGGTGCGTCGCACGGTACTTCGCGCATCTACCGTCAGGCGTACGACAATCACCTGTACACCGGGTTGGCGGCCGACGCGCTGCCGCTGTGGCGGGAGTTGGAGACCACGACGGACATCGGGTTCCTGGAACTCACCGGTGCCGTTGATCACGGCCTGCCGCAGGCAGTGCAGTCCAAGGCGAAGATACTTCTCGAGGCGGGCATCAAGGGCGAGATCCTCACCCCTGCCGAGGCGTCCGCCCGTTGGCCGGGGCTGCGATTCGACACCACGGTGCTCCATCATCCCGATGCAGGCCGGTTGCACGCGGACCGCGCCGTGACCGCTCTGAAGGCGGGAGCGGTGTTTGCCGGCGCCGAGGTCCGTCACGACGTTCGGGTGTTGGCACTCGCGCGGGCGTCCTACGGCGTGGACGTGGTGACGGACAGTGGAACGCTCGCAGCTCGTCAGGTAGTGATCGCGGCCGGTGCGTGGACTGCGGATCTGATCGAAGACAGCGGTCTCGGATCCGAGATCGTACTGCCGACACTGCGCACGACACAGGAACAACCGGCACACTTCGCACCGCTCGATCCCGGAGTCGAGTGGCCGAGTTTCGTTCACCACACCGGCGCAGAATTGGAGACCGCGGGGATCTACGGGCTTGGTTCCGAGGACGGGATCAAGATCGGCGAACACGCGACCGGGCCGGTGGTGACTCCGCAGACCCGTGACTACACCCCTGGTGTCGACGGAGAGCAGCGATTGGTGGAGTACGCCGAGTCGTGGTTGCCCGGTGTCGATTCCACCCGTGTCGAGTCGCTCACCTGCCTGTACACGAGCACGCCGGACAGTAACTTCGTCATCGACCGAGTCGGAGCCGTCACGGTGGCGGCGGGGTTCTCGGGGCATGGGTTCAAGTTCGGTCCGGCCTTGGGTGAACTTGTGGCGGACCTCGTCGACGGAACCACCCTCGCTCCGGAAGTTTTCAGGCTGGGGGAGCGTTGACCAGATTCATGGAGGAAAGTGTTGTGGCACTGGAGCTCGGAACTCGACAGCTCGAGGGTGTCGGAGCGGTAGAGGTCTATTCGGTATCGCAGGACGATCCCTTGGCAGCTCCACTGATCGCGGAGTTGGCACTCGAATACAGTTCGCGTTACGGCGGGACTCGCGAAGCGATGCTCGAGGATCTCACGACGTATCCGGCAGAAGAATTTGCCTATCCGCAGGGTGCGCTTCTGGTGCTCACCCACGACGGTCTGCCGATCGCCGGTGGTGCGTTTCGTCAATTCGATTCCACCACTGCCGAACTGAAGAGAATCTGGACATCGGTCGACTATCGGAAGCGCGGCCTCGGCAAGGCCGTCGTTCGCGAGTTGGAACGAGAGATCGAACTTCGTGGATACAACCGGGTGTTTCTCACGACGGGTCCTCGGCAACCCGAGGCCGTCGCGCTGTATCTGTCCAGTGGATACACACCGCTTTACGACGCGTCACTCTCGCCCGAAGAGGTGGGCATCCACCCGTTCGAGAAACAACTTCGGGTCCTCGAAAATGTGACTCGAGCAGCAATTCCTACCGACCGGGTTGACAACACCCGAGTTTAACCTCGTACACTTGCGAACGACCATCCAGAGCGACCGAGAGACCTGGCTCATTGAAGTCGCAGCAACCCCCCGAGTGATCGGGTGCGGGTGCTACCGCCAGGACCGATGGAGGAACACGAAATGAAGGCAGTCGAAGGCGGTTTCGATACCGCCTGGTCGCGTCGTCACGTAGACCTGTGCCGCACCGCGGGATCTTTCTGTACCAACTGACCTCGGTCAGTCATTCACACTCAGGCGAGTCGTCGACAAGTCTGTTTTCTCTTCTCTCACAAGTGATTCGTGCTCGATCGCCTTTCTCGTCTCAGGCGACGGGTGCGCTCTTCGGCATGCCTCTTTAGGAGTTCTTGGTGTCTTCGCCCTCATTCGGTGCCCGCAAACGCGCGACCGTAATCGCCGGTATCGGTGCTGTCTCGGTTCTCGGCACCGTCCTCGCCGGCTGCAGCAGCGGGAGTGACAGTGCTGCCGACGCAGGCCCCGCCCAGTCCGGCGGAACCCTTCGCTACGGTCTGTCGCAGGCGCCGACGTGTGCCGATCCGGCCCAGGCCGGCAGTAACCAGACCGTGTATGTCACTCGGACCGTGGTGGATTCGCTGACCGATCAAAATCCCGACTCCGGAGAGATCACCCCGTGGCTCGCCAAGAGCTGGGAGATCAGCCCCGACGCCGCTAGCTTCACGTTCGTCCTTCGCGACGACGCCACCTTCAGTGACGGCACCCCGGTGACGGCGGATTCGGTGAAGAAGACCTTCGACTCGGTCAAGAATCTCGGACCGAACGCGTCGTTGGCGAAGAGTTACCTGTCCTCGTACACCGGTACCGACGTCGTAGATGCTCACAC
This sequence comes from Rhodococcus sp. P4_F3_2, assembly GCF_056401335.1. Taxonomy (NCBI): domain Bacteria; kingdom Bacillati; phylum Actinomycetota; class Actinomycetes; order Mycobacteriales; family Nocardiaceae; genus Rhodococcus; species Rhodococcus sp. P4_F3_2. The sequence goes on along the minus strand of NZ_JBFUJN010000024.1, from coordinate 26,169 downwards.
GGCGAAGATCAATTTCTCCGGACCCAATGTTCAGTTCCTGCAGGCAACTTCGACGCCACAGCTCGGAATCCTCGCCGATTCCACCACCGCGCTGGCATCCGAGCAGCGCTGCCCCGGTGCAGCGGTGATCGCCTCCGGACCGTTCGTGTACACCGACTGGCAGCAGGACAAGAGCGTCAAGATCGCCAAGCGTGCGGGATACAACTGGGCGTCGGACGCGGTCGCGCATCAGGGTGAGGCCTACCTCGACGGCGTCGACTTCACGGTGGTCCCCGAATCTGGTGTGCGGGCAGGCAGCGTGGCCTCCGGCCAGCTCGATGCGGTCAGCGATGCGCTTCCGCAGGATGCGCCGCAGATCGAGGGCGCAGGCGGACGAATCCTCACAAGGCCGAACCCGGGTGTGAGCTTCTTCTTCCAGCCAAACGTCAGTCGCGGCGTTCTCGCCGATCAGGCTGTTCGCCAGGCCATCATTCCCGCGATCAACCGCCAAGAACTCGTCGACACCGTTCTGGATCCGTCGTTCTTCCCGGCCACGAGCCCGTTGGCTCACACCACTCCGCTCTACAGCGACGAATCGAGTGTCGTGACGTACGACGCCGACAAGTCGGCGAAGCTTCTCGACGCGGCTGGTTGGAAGGCCGGCAGCGACGGTATCCGCGAGAAGGACGGGCAGAAGCTCACTTTCAGCGTCACCTTCAGTCCGGTGTTCTCGGGTAACCAGGCCATCCTCGAGCTCGTACAGCAGCAGCTCAAGAAGGTCGGCGTCGACTTGCAGCTCAACCTGGTCTCGAACGGTGAATGGACCGAGAAGGGAGTATCGGGTGATTACGATTCGCTGTATTACAACAGCACTCGCGCGGACGCCGACATCCTGCGGGCATCGTTCAGCACCGAGGGCCGCAACCTGAACCGTCGCGGCGCAGATCCGGAGCTCGACAAGGTACTCACAGACCAGCTTGCAGCCACGGACAACGGCCAACGCGGCGAACTGGTATCCACTGCACAGGAATTGATCCTCGACCGTGGACTCTCCATCCCCACCATCGAGCTCTCACAGGCCATCGGCGCCGGATCGAGTGTGCAGGACCTGAACTTCGAAGCCTCCTCACGCCTGCAGTTCTACGACGCATGGTTGTCGGGTAAGTAATCATGACTCGATACGTACTCACCCGACTGGGTCAGGCCGCAGTGGTCCTGTGGGCCGCCTTCACCATCTCGTTCGTGATTCTGTTCCTCCTGCCGAGTGATCCCGTCAGCATGGCTGCCGACTCGTCCGGTCAGGGTGTCGCAGTGGATCAGGCTGCGCTCGATCAGCTTCGGGCGCGGTACGGCTTGGACCAGTCGGTGTGGGTGCAGTACTGGACGTCGCTGACGAATGCTCTTCGCGGCGATTTCGGTACATCGATCTCCACCGGTCAGCCGGTGACGGATGCCATCTTCTCGGCGCTGCCCAGCACTCTGGTGCTGGCAACCACCGCTTTGGTTCTGGCCGTGTTGTTCGGAGTGGCGATCGCGTTCTTCGCTACCTACACCCGCAAGCGGTGGCTCGCGAACCTGTTGTTCTCTTTGCCGCCGCTGGGTGTGGCAGTGCCTACTTTCTGGGTGGGCCTGATTCTTCTGCAACTCTTCTCGTTCCGCCTGCACATCTTCCCGGCATTCGGAGACAAGGGATTCGCAACGGTGATTCTTCCGGCGATCACCTTGGCGATCCCGACCGGCGCGGTGATCGCGCAGGTGCTCACGACCAGCCTGCAGTCGACGCTACGTTCGCCGCATGTGGAGACTGCGTACGCCAAGGGCGCAAGCCGTTGGCGCGTGCAGACCCGTCACGCGTTGCGACTGGCGAGCATTCCGGCATTCACCATTGCCGGTGTGCTGGTCGGCACGCTGCTCGCCGGCTCGGTGGTTGTGGAAACGGTGTTCTCTCGCGCGGGCGTCGGCCGTCTGACACAGACGTCGGTGATGGCGCAGGACATCCCGGTGGTGCAGGGAGTCGTTGTGTTCGCCTCTCTCGTGTTCGTGCTCGTCAACCTCGCGGTCGACCTCTTCTACCCCTTGATAGATCCACGGATCATCCAGACGAAGAAGAGTCACACCGAAAAGTCGAATACCGAAAGCTCGACCGATCTGGAGCCGGCTCATGTCTGACACATTGATCGAACCCCTACTCCTCGATCCGAGCGTCGAGGCGAAGACACCTGTTGTTTCGCGCCGAAAGTCCACGGCCATCGGCTGGATCCGAAAGCCCGGCTTGGTGATTCCGGTGTTGATCGTGTTGCTTGCCATCGGCTTTGCCGTCGCACCCGGATTTTTCGCCAGCGGCGATCCGTTGTCCGGTGTCCCGGCGGACAAACTGCAGGGCCCGAGCCTGGCTCACTGGTTCGGAACCGACAATCTCGGACGTGACCTGTACACACGGTTCGTGCACGGCGCCGCGCTGTCCCTGACCGCAACCTTGGTGGCGGTCGGAATCGCATTGGTGGCGGGATCGATAATCGGTTTGCTCGCGGGCTTTGTCGGTGGCGTCGTCGACGCCGTGCTGATGCGCATCGTCGACGTGCTGCTGTCCATTCCGGCACTGCTGCTCTCGTTGGCCCTTGTCACCGCACTCGGCTTCGGCACCATCAACGTCGCCATCGCGGTCGGCGTCAGTATGGTCGCCAATTTCGCGCGAGTGATGCGTGCCGAAGTGATGCGGGTGCGCGGAGCTCAGTACGTCGAGGCTGCGTTCAGTTCAGGTGTGCAGTGGCTCGGTGTCCTGCGTCGGCACGTGCTTCCCAACTCCTACGCGCCGGTGGTCGCGCTGTCCGCTGTCGAGTTCGGGCAGGCAGTACTAGCCGTGTCGGCTCTGAGCTTCTTGGGATTCGGCGCCGTTCCGCCTACCCCGGAATGGGGATCGCTGGTATCCGAGGGACGCAATTTCCTCGCCAATGCCTGGTGGATGACAACACTTCCCGGTCTCGCGATTGTCGCCGTGGTCATCTCGGCACACCGTATCGGCCACGAGATCGAAAGGAACAACCGGCGATGAGCACGACTGAGGACCAGTTGCTTTCCGTCACCGACTTACAGATCGCCTACGGCGCCGAACCCGCGGTATCCGGCGTGAGCTTCTCCGTCGGTCGGGGCGAAGTAGTTGCGGTGGTCGGGGAATCGGGTTCCGGTAAGTCGACCACGGCACACGCGATATTGGGTCTGCTCGCCGGCAGTGGCCACGTCACCGGCGGGACCGTCGAGTTCGAGGGTGAACAGATCGACTCGTATTCCGACCGTGCGTGGCAGCGAATCCGCGGCGCGCGTATCGGTTTGGTGCCGCAGGATCCGACGACCTCGCTCAACCCGGTGACGAGGATCGGCGACCAGGTTGCAGAAGTCCTCCGGATCCACGGCCTCGCAGACCGTCGCAAAGCCCGGTTGGACGCCGTCGAGGTGCTCGAGCGCGCGGGTATCGACCGGCCGGAAATCCGAGCGCGCCAATACCCGCACGAGCTCTCCGGCGGTATGCGGCAACGCGTTCTGATCGGTATCGCGCTCGTCGCGAACCCCGCCCTCATCATCGCCGACGAGCCGACCAGCGCTCTGGACGTCACGGTTCAACGACGCATCCTCGACCACTTGGACGAGCGAATCGCCGAATCCGGTGCCGCCGTGCTCCTGATCACGCACGACCTGGGTGTGGCCGCAGACCGCGCGGACCGGATCCTGGTGATGCAGGGCGGCAGGATCGTCGAATCCGGCCGCACCGCAGATATTCTGGACAACCCGCGACACGAGTACACGAAGAAGCTGCTCGACTCGGCTCCGAGCCTGTCCTCGGGACCGGTCGATCGGCCGGTCCGTCAGGATACGAGCCCGCTGCTGACGTTGACCGGAATCACCAAGCGTTTCAACGTCGGACGCGGGAGTTCGATCACCGCGGTGAACGAGGTATCGCTGACTGTTCCGCGTGGTCAGACGGTGTCGTTGGTGGGGGAGTCCGGCTCCGGCAAGTCGACCACGGCGCGCATCGCCGTGCGGTTGGAGCAGGCAGATGCCGGCACCATCTCCTTCGACGGACACGACATCACGAAGGTCAAGGGCAGCGATCTGCGCGAGCTGCGCCGAAAGATCCAGCTCGTGTACCAGAACCCCTATGCATCACTCGACCCGAAATTGTCCGTCCAGGACATCGTTGCGGAGCCGCTGCGGGCCTTCAAGGTTGGTGGACGCAGCCAGCAACAGAGTCGTGCAGCAGAGTTGCTCGATCAGGTTGCACTTCCCGAGCAGTTCCTGAGCCGCAAACCGGCCGAACTCTCGGGCGGCCAGCGTCAACGGGTGGCGATCGCTCGTGCGCTTGCGTTGAAGCCGGACCTGCTCGTTCTCGACGAACCTGTGTCCGCTCTCGACGTCTCGGTGCAAGCGCAGATTCTGGCGCTACTCGACGAGTTGCAGCGCGAACTGGGCCTGACCTATCTCTTCATCTCCCACGATCTTGCGGTTGTTCGCCAGATCAGCGACGTCGTCGGCGTCATGCAGGCCGGGCGATTGCTCGAAATCGGCACTACCACCGAGATTTTCGACAATCCCCGAAACGAGTACACACGCACACTTCTCGACGCGATCCCCGGGCGGGATCATTCGACACGAAAGGCCGAACATGTCCGAGCGTAGTTCCGGAGCATTCCTGGTCGGCCTCGAATTCGAGGGAACCGGAGCTCATCCGTACTCCTGGCGACGCGAGGATTCGCGCGCCGAAGATCTGTTCACGCCCTCGTACTGGGTGGACCTGGTGACCGCCGCGGATCGGGGTGGGGTGGATCTGGCGTTCCTCCCTGACTCGTTCGGACTGCAATCCGAGGGCCAGCACGCAGTGCGGGGCAGATTGGAGGCGGTTGCAACTGCGGCGCGGCTGAGTGCTGTGACCTCGCGTATCGGCCTGATCCCCACTGCGACAGTCACGCACACCGAGCCGTTCCACATCTCCAAGGCCGTCGCGAGTATCGACTACTCCTCAGCGGGGCGGGCCGGCTGGCAGGTCGCGGTGTCCGACACCGCTGAGCAGGCGTCGTTGTTCGGCCGAAAGGCAGTGCAGGGCCCCGAGCCCGCGTGGGAGGAAGCGTCCGAGGCTGTCGAGGTGGTCAGTCGGCTGTGGGACAGCTGGGAGGACGACGCCGAGATACGGGACGCTGCGAGCGGACGATTCATCGATCGAGACAAGCTGCACTACATCGACTTCGAGGGAAAGAACTTTTCCGTCAAGGGGCCGTCCATCACGCCGCGCTCCCCGCAGGGGCAGCCGCTGATCGCCGTCGACGCGAGCAGGCCGGAGGCACGCGAGCTCGCTGTTGCGCGCGGAGATCTGATTCGGATCTCGGCAACCGACCTCGGCGAGGCCAACGCCACGGCCAAGTTGGTCCACGCGAATGCCGCTGCCCTCGGGCGCAGCGTCAGGGTTCTCCTCGACGTCGACGTGCTTCTCGGCGCTGATCGCGGAGCCGCCGACGACGCTCTGGCCGAACTCGAGGAATGGGCGGGAGCGCCGTACGCCCCGCACTCGCTGTTCTATCGCGGTGACAGCGCCGGCCTGACTGTCCTCCTTCGCGAGATCGGTGGGCTGGCCGGGGTCGACGGTGTTGTCCTGCGTCCCTTGGCTTTGGCTGCCGCAGTGGAGAAGATCGCGGCGGACGTGGTGCCGACTCTCAATCCGCGACCGACTACCGGCCCGACGCTGCGCGAGCGGTTGGGTTTCGAGTTGCCCGTCAATCAGTTCGCGTAACGCGAGCAAAGAACAGGAACACCGATGACACAGAACAGGATTCGCAAGCAAGTTCACCTGGGTGCTCACTTCCCCGGCGTGAACAACACCACGGTGTGGACCGATCCGGCGTCCAAGAGCCAGATCGAGTTCAGCTCGTTCGAGCATCTCGCCCGCAGTGCCGAACGCGGATTGTTCGACTTCTTCTTCCTCGCAGAGGGTTTGCGCCTGCGCGAGCATCAGGGCAAGATTCACGACCTCGACGTGGTCGGTCGCCCGGATACGTTCAGTATTCTCAACGCGGTTGCCGGTGTGACAACGCATCTCGGTCTGGCCGGGACGATCAACACCACGTTCAACGAGCCGTACGAGTTGGCCAAGCAGTTCTCGACGCTTGATCATCTCTCCGACGGCCGCGCCGCGTGGAATCTGGTCACCTCTTCGGATGCCTTTACCGGTGAGAACTTTCGCCGCGGTGGGTATCTGGAGCATTCCGAGCGGTACGCACGCGCAAACGAGTTGGTCGACGCAGTACGGACGCTGTGGGACAGTTGGAGCATCGATCGTCCGATCGTCGACCGTGAGCGCGGCGTTTTTGCCACCGACCAGCAGGTCGGTCAGTTCCAACACTCCGGTAAGCAGTTCGACATCACCGGACGCTTCGAAGTACCTCGGAGTCCCCAAGGACACCCAGTCCTGCTGCAGGCAGGTGACTCTGACGAAGGACGCGAGTTCGGCGCCGCCAAGGCAGACGCCATCTTCACCGGGCACGGAACGCTCGAAGCAGGCAAGACGTTCTACGCCGACGTAAAGGGACGCTTGGCCAAGTACGGACGCACGCACGCAGACCTCAAGATTCTCCCCGCCGCCACCTTCGTGCTCGGTGACAACGCCGCGGACGCACAGGAGAAGGCGTATCACATCCGGCGGCAGCAGGTCGGACCCCAGACTGCCATCGCTTTTCTCGAACAAGTCTGGGGCAGAGACCTTTCCCAGTACGACGCCGACGGCCCGTTGCCGAAGGAAGATCCGTCGGACGACGTCAACATCACCCGCGGACGCGTCCGCCACGTCAAGGATCCGCGAGCGGTCGCAGATCAGTGGCGCGCCAAGGCCGAGGCCGAAAACCTCAGCATCCGTGAACTCATCATCGAAGTAACTGCCCGCCAACAGTTCGTGGGTAGTGCAGCGGAGGTGGCTGCCGAGATCGACACCTACGTCCAGGGCGACGCGAGCGACGGATTCATCCTCGTTCCCCACATCACCCCCGCGGGCCTCGACGAGTTCATCGACACCGTCGTACCAGAACTACAGGACCGCGGCAGTTTCCGGACCGAATACTCAGGAACCACCCTGCGCAGCCATCTCGGGCTGCGCCACCCGTACGAGCAGGCTGAAGGAGTCCGCGCATCATGACCGTTACCGACACTTCCACCAGCACCTTCACCGGCGAGTGGAATGCTTGGCATGCCTCGCGCGACGCCACCTTCAGCGAACCGCTCGGCTGGCTGAGCCTGACTGCGTTGCATTGGCTGGTTGACACCGATTCCACCTTCACGGACCTGCCCGGTGCGTGGCGCGCCGACGCGAATGCCGTTGTCGTCACCGCGACGCCGGCCGACGACCTCTCGATCGACGGCGTCGCAGTGGACGGTTCAGTCACTCTGAATCCGATCGAGGGTGCGCCGGGACTGATCGTCAAGCAGGGCGCGCGGTTGGTCGAGGTCATCCGCCGCACCGGCGAGGTGGCTCTGCGGATCCACGATTCGTCGGCCCCGACATTGGCGCAGTTCAGTGGTATCCCGACCTTCGAGCCGAACCCGCAGTGGCGCATCGAGGGTGTCTTCACAGCTTTCGAGGAGGCTCGCACGGTGACGACAGGTGCGGTCGTCGAGCGCCTCGAGCATCATCACGACGCCCGCGGAACCATCAGCTTCGAACACGACGGAGAAACCCGGACTCTGATTGCGTTCGCGGGCAAGGACAACGGCTTTCAAATCCTGTTCACCGACGCGACCAGTGGTGTGTCCACCTACCCGGCCGCACGCTCGCTGCACGTGAGTGCACCGGAGCCCGGTGGCGCGGTAGTCCTCGATTTCAATCGGGCGTCGAACCTGCCCTGCGCCTTCACCGATTACGCGACGTGCCCCGTCGCCCCCGCCGAGAATCGTTTGCCGTTCGCGGTGGAAGCCGGCGAGAAGACACCGAATACCCGCGACGGAAGCGCACCGAGGTGAGCGCGCCGCTGTCCGTACTCGACCTCTCGCCGATCAGTGAGGGTGAAACGGCCCGCCAGGCCTTGCGGAACTCGCTGGACCTCGCTCGTTCTGCCGAAGCGTGGGGATACAAGAGGTACTGGGTCGCCGAACACCACTTCGTCGGCGTAGCCAGCTCGTCACCGGCCGTTCTGGTCGGACTGATTGCGGCCGCGACCAACACCATTCGCGTCGGCTCGGCCGCAGTGCTGCTGGGCAACAACACGGCAGCTCAGGTGGTCGAGGCCTTCGGTACCGTCGAAGCGTTGTATCCGGGTCGTATCGATCTCGGTATCGGGCGCAGCGGGCAGCGTCGGGTGGAGGCACTTCGTGCCGTCGCTGCCGGAACGCCTGCCCCGGCAGAATCGAAGCGGGAGACCGTCGTACGCGACGGCGTCGTGATCCCGGCGCCCTTCGATCCAACCGGTCTTCTCACGTCACCGAGATTGCAGGCGTCGTTCGAGGCATTGGCGTTTCCGGGCGCGCAGGCGCCGGATTTCGAGCAGCAGGTCGACGACATACTCTCGCTCCTGAACGGCACCCACCGCACCCGCGACGGCATCGACTTGCACGCCAGTCCCGGCGAGGACGCCGACGTCGAATTGTGGGTGTTCGGAAGCAGCGCAGGCCCCAGTGCCGAACTCGCCGGACGACTCGGATTGCCGTTCGGCGCGAATTACCATGTGGCGCCCTCGAGTACGCTCGATGCCGTCGAGGCATACCGAGCAGCATTCCGACCGTCGGCAGTTCTGTCGGAGCCGTACGTGGTCGTGTCCGCGGATGTTGTTGCTGCGGAAGACGATGCGACGGCGAGGGAGTTGGCGTCGACCTTCGCGCACTGGACGCACAGCATTCGCAGCGGACACGGCGCCATCCCGTACCCCGATCCGGCCACAGCGCTCCCACTTTCCGATGCCGACAAAGCAGTAGTGGAGGATCGGCTGATCACGCAGTTCGTCGGTTCACCCACCACCGTCGCCGACAGGCTCGACAGTTTGCAGAAGCTCACTGGAGCGGACGAATTGGTGATAACCGGGGTGACCCATCGGCACGAGGATCGCCTGCGCTCGTACGAGCTGCTTGCCAAGGAATGGGGACTACCCGCACTACTGGCAGCATGAGCTTGCCTTTGTCCATTAGTGTCGAGTGATGTTTTCGCCCCGAGATGCGCTTTCGCTTGCTCTTGACGTAGCGCGTGAGGGCATGGAACTCGGGGAGATGCCGATCGGCGCAGTCGTGTTCGACGACGACCGTGTGCTCGGGCGGGCGTATACGCAAGAACGGGCACTCGGCCGACGGGTAGTCCATGCGGACCTTCAAGCGCTCTTGCAGGCCGACGAGGCTCTCGGGTTCACTCGAGCGTCAGGAGAATTGACATTGGCGGTCAATCTCGAACCATGCCTGATGTGCATGGGTGCCGCGATCACACTCGGTGTGACCCGGGTGTGGTTCGCTCTCGAATCCCCGAACGACGGTGCAAGGGAACTCGTGGAGCTTTGGGCGCCGCCTGAGGAGCTTCCGTTTTTCCGTAAACCGCGTGAAGTGCTCGGCGGAATTCGCCGTGACGAATCGCGAAGGTTGTTCGCTGAATACGCCACTGGCACCGGCCCCGCCGGGATGCGGGACTGGGCGCGCAGTCTCACCTGACGCCATGGCTTGAAAGGCGGGCCGTGAGGCTCACGCCCCGATCGCGCCCGCGATCATCGGCCACGACGCACGCATGTCGGCTTCGAAGAGTCCCCAGGTGTGGGTGCCTTCAGGTCGGAAGCTGAACGTCGCGGGGATGCCGAGCTGACCGAATCGACCCTGTAGGGCAGCGGTGCACATGTTGGTGATGCCTTCGAGCACAGCGCCGGGAACGACTCCGGCAGCCATCGCCAGTGAGTTGATTCCGTCCACCGGACCGGGAAGGCCGTTGCCGGTGGAGATGAACAGCGCTGTGCCGCGCAGTTTCTCGGCATTGATCAGCGGGTCGTGCGCTGCCCACTGCGGGCTACCCCACGGCCCCCACATGTTGGCCGCGTTTCCTCCGCCGAGTATCTCGACCATCGAGCGCACCGCTGCCTGGCCGAGCGGGTCGCCGGCGCGCGGGCAGCCGCTGTACGAGCCGACGGCGCGGTAGGTGCCAGGCGACTGGATCGCGAGGTCCAGAACCGGTCCACCGGCCATCGACACGCCGCCGAGTGCGTTGACGCCGGTCGTGTTGTATCGAGCGTTGACCGCTGCCGGTAGTTCCTTGGTGAGGTAGGTCTGCCATTTGTTGCGGCCGAGCACCGGATCGTCGGCGTTCCAGTCGGTGTACATGCTGAACTTGCCGCCGACCGGCATGACCACGTTGACGTGCTTGTCGTCGAAGAAGTCACGAACTCCGGTGTTGTTGAACCAAGAGATCCCGTCCTCACCGCCGCCGACGCCGGTCAACAGGTAGAAGGTCGGGGCGGGGCCACCGCCGGCCGGGGAAATCACGTCGTTGGCGATCCAGCGGTCCATGGAGGGGGAGTAGACATCGATGCGGCTGACCACTGAATCCGCGCTCGCGGTCGGCGTGCTGAGGCCGAGAAAGCCGGCAGCCATGGCCACCGCCATCGTCAAGCGGGCCGTGAATCGACGTGCCTTCATTATTTCCCCCTGGCGCAAGCCGGACAGCGTATTTGTGCCTACCAACAGTGGCACAATGCGAAGGAGAGTGACGAATGTCCGGATAACAGTCCGGTAAGAAGATGGAGACAATTGCGTGGGATCGCAGTCGCATCACCCCGAATCCGACGTGATTCGGCTGGCCTTCGGGCTGGCCGCGATCACGGCTGGTGCGGCGCGCAGAACCGCTGGTCTCRCCATTGATTCGGTGCAGCGGATCCCCGTTGTCGGTGACGCACTCGACGACGCGATCACCCAGGTCGCCACCCGCGGCACGRAAGCGATTCGCTCGACAGCGGAATTTGCCGATTCCACGTTGAGAACGGTGATCAAAGCTGTCGTCGACGCTGCTCTTGCCGAAGTCGACATCACGAAGATCGTCGTGGACCACGTGGACATCGACAAGATCGCCGAGAACATCGACGTGGACAAGATTGCCGAACGGGTCTCGCTCGAACCGATCATCGATCGCGTCGACGTCGATGCGATCGCAAGCCGACTCGACGTCAAAGCAGTGATCGATCGCCTCGACCTCGACGGCATCGTCGACAGCGTCGACCTCGAGCGCCAGATCGACCGCGTCGACCTCCTCAAGATCGCCGACCAGGTCATCGAGGGTGTCGACCTCCCACAGATGATTCGTGAATCGACCGGTTCACTCTCCACCGAAGCCGTGCACGGGGCGCGCGTGCAGGGGATGCAGGCGGACGACGCTGTCGCCGGGTTCGTCGGACGATTGTTCGGCCGCGACAACGCACCACCCTCACACGAGCCGCATCCGGACACGAACGCAGGTGAACGCTAGTGGCCCAGGAGAATTCCGGCCCGGCCGGAATCGTCACCCGTGGCCTCGCCGGACTGATCGACCTGGGCGTCGTGCTGATCCTGATGGGTTCCGTGTACGTGGCCTTGGCCTTTGTTCGATTGCTCTTCTCGCCGCAGAGTTTCACGTTCTCGGAACCGGGAATCTTCCTGTCCACGACGGCATTTCTCGGCGTCTCGGTGGCCTACCTGACTGCCTGCTGGGCGACCACCGGCCGAACTGTCGGTTCCCTCGTGATGGGGTTGCGGGTGATCACGTCGGGTCACCGGTTGGTCCGTTGGCCGCTCGCCTTCATCCGTGCGGTGCTCTGTGTGCTCTTCGCCTTCGGATTGCTGTGGTCGGCGGTCGATCGACGGCGACGATCGTTGCAGGACATCGTTCTGCGCACCGAGGTCGTCTACGACTGGCGTCAGGACCCGGATCTGGTGGCACCCCACGGAGGCGAGCACGCATGAGTGAACCGAACCGCCCGGACGAGCGATTCACCCTTGCCAGCGAGCGCACCTTCCTCGCGTGGATGCGTAGCTCGCTTGCCCTGCTGGCGGGCGGCATCGCCGTCGTCCAGTTGGTCCCCGAGTGGAGTACAGGGTGGGTTCGCACGGCGCTCGGTCTGACGTTGATCGCACTCTCGGCAGCAGCCGCCCTCGTCGGTATGCGACGCTGGCTACAGGTGAAGAAGGCGCTCGAGGACGGAGCGGCGATGCCGGAACCGCATGCGCTGTGGCTGTTCGCACTGGCATTGGCCGGGGTTGCCGTCGCGGCCGGCGTGGCAACGGTGGTTACCAGCCTCGCTCGTTGAGATACCTCGCTGAGATACGCAGAGAAGTCCGAGCGGTGTCTGGATAGTCTGCAAAGTACGAGAAGCAAGTCAGAGAAGTAAACGAAACAGACGACAAGGGAGTGCACGGTGGCGCAGGAACTCAAGCTCGGATACAAGGCATCGGCTGAGCAATTCGGCCCTCGCGAACTGGTAGAGCTGGCAGTTCTGGCAGAGCAGCACGGCATGGATTCCGTTGCGGTGAGCGATCATTTCCAGCCGTGGCGCCACAACGGTGGACACGCGCCGTTCTCGCTCGCCTGGATGACGGCCGTCGGTGAGCGCACCGAGCGCGTGCAGATCGGCACGTCCGTGATGACGCCGACGTTCCGCTACAACCCGGCGGTCATCGCTCAGGCGTTCGCGACGATGGGATGTCTCTACCCGGGGCGCATCATGCTCGGTGTCGGCAGCGGTGAGGCACTCAACGAGATCGCCACCGGCTTCCAGGGCGAGTGGCCCGAGTTCAAGGAACGCTTCGCGCGCCTGCGTGAGTCGGTGCGGCTGATGCGTGAGCTGTGGCTGGGCGATCGTGTCGACTTCGAAGGCGAGTACTTCACCACTCGTGGCGCGTCGATCTACGACGTCCCCGAGGGTGGAATTCCCGTGTACATCGCGGCCGGTGGACCCGTTGTCGCCYGGTACGCGGGACGTGCCGGTGACGGCTTCATCTGCACTTCCGGCAAGGGCATGGAGCTCTACACCGAGAAGCTGCTTCCCGCCGTAGCCGAGGGCGCAACCAAGGCCGAGCGCGACGTCGCCGACATCGACAAGATGATCGAGATCAAGATCAGCTACGACACCGACCCCGAGGCTGCACTCGAGAACACGCGCTTCTGGGCGCCGCTGTCCCTGACGCCGGAGCAGAAGCACAGCATCGAGGATCCGATCGAAATGGAAGCAGCTGCCGACGCTCTGCCCATCGAGCAGGTGGCCAAGCGCTGGATCGTCGCTTCCGATCCCGACGACGCCGTCGAGCAGGTCAAGGCCTACGTCGACGCCGGTCTCAATCACCTGGTGTTCCACGCACCGGGCCACGATCAGCGCCGCTTCCTCGAACTGTTCGAGCGTGACCTCGCGCCCCGCCTGCGTGCTCTTGGCTGATCCTCGAGATCAACTGAACGGTGTCTGCCACTCGACGTGTGGCAGGCACCGTTCGTCTTTCTCGTAGCGGCCGGTTGTCGGCTGCACCGTGAGCGTGACCACGATCAGTGGCAAGGTGGGCGGCGGCCCACACTAGGCTGTTGGGCATGCCAGAAGCGCCCGCTGCCGTGTCGAGTGTCTACGTCGCCTCCCCTGAAGGTGACACCGGAAAATCCACCATCGCGCTTGGCGTACTGCAGATGCTGTGCGCGACCGTCGCCCGGGTCGGTGTCTTCCGCCCGATCGCCCGCTCGACCGAGGAAACCGACTACGTCCTCGAACTGCTGCTAGAGCACACCACTGCCGATCTCTCCTACGCCGACGCGCTCGGCGTCACCTACGAGCAAGTTCACGCCGATCCGGAAGCCGCACTGGCCGACATCGTCGCGAAGTACCACACCGTGGCCGAGCAGTGCGACGCCGTCGTGATCATCGGAAGTGACTACACCGACGTCGCAAGCCCCAGCGAACTGAGCTTCAACGCCCGCATCGCCGTGAACCTGGGAGCGCCGGTCCTGTTGGCGGTTCGAGGCGCTCGGCGCAGCGTCGAGGAGGTTGCTCAGCTCGCGCACCTGTGCGCCGCCGAGTTGGCTGCCAACCACGCTCACCTGCTCGCGGTCGTCGCCAATCGCTGCGATCCCGACAAGCTCGACGAGGTCACCGCAGCCCTGTCCGACATCGGTGTTCCGACGTGGAGCCTGCCGGAGATTCCGTTGCTCGTCTCACCCACGATGGCCGAGTTGATGGAAGCCACCGGCGGCGAGTTGTACTCGGGTGACCCGGAACTGCTGCACCGTGAGGCACTGAAGGTGATGGTGGGCGGCATGACCGCCGAGCACATCCTCGAGCGTCTGGTCGAGGGCATGGTCGTCATCGCACCGGGTGACCGCTCGGACGTGCTGCTCGCGTTGCTCAATGCGCATGAGGCGGAGGGATTTCCGTCGCTCGCGGGCATCATCATGAATGGCGGGATCACCCCGCACCCGGCCATCGCGGCGTTGATGGCCGGCCTCAAACAGCGTCTTCCGATCCTCACGACAACCCTCGGCACTTTCGACACCGCAAGCGCTGCAGCCCAAACCCGCGGACGCGTGGCAGTCGGTTCGCAGCGAAAGGTCGACACTGCGCTGAGCTTGATGGAACAGCGCGTCGACGCCGACGTCCTGATGGACCGACTGGCACTGCCGATTCCGTCGGTCGTGACCCCACAGATGTTCGAGTACAAGCTCATCGACCGCGCTCGACGCGATCGCAAGCACATCGTCCTCCCGGAGGGTGACGACGACCGGATCCTGCGCGCGGCCGGCCGGCTGCTGCAGCGCCAGGTTGCCGACCTGACGATCCTCGGCGACGAACCCAGTGTGCGTCGACGCGCAGCGGAACTCGGCGTGGACATCAGCGGCGCGCAGGTACTCGCGCCCGCGCAGTCCGAGTACACCGAGCGCTTCGCACAGGAATACACCGCGCTGCGGGCGCACAAGGGCATGACCATCGAGCGGGCACGCGAGGTGATCGCCGACATCTCGTACTTCGGAACGATGATGGTGCACTTGGGTATTGCCGACGGCATGGTCTCCGGTGCCGCCCACACCACCGCTCACACGATCCGGCCCTCGTTCGAGATCATCAAGACGGCCCCCGGAGTTTCGACGGTTTCGAGCATCTTCCTGATGTGCCTGGCCGACCGCGTTCTCTCCTACGGTGACTGCGCCGTGGTTCCGGACCCGACGTCGGAGCAGTTGGCGGACATCGCGATCTCGTCCGCACAGACGGCGTCGCAGTTCGGTATCGATCCGCGCATTGCGATGCTCTCGTACTCCACCGGCGATTCGGGCAGTGGAGCCGACGTCGACAAGGTTCGCACCGCGACCGCCTTGGTGCGCGAGCGCCGACCGGACCTGTTGGTGGAAGGGCCCATTCAGTACGACGCGGCCGTCGAGCAGAGTGTCGCTGACAAGAAGATGCCGGATTCTCTGGTGGCGGGCAAGGCCACGGTGTTCGTGTTCCCGGACTTGAACACCGGCAACAACACCTACAAGGCAGTGCAGCGTAGCGCCGGCGCTATCGCCGTCGGCCCGGTTCTGCAGGGACTGAACAAGCCGGTCAACGATCTCTCGCGTGGAGCGTTGGTTCAGGACATCGTCAACACCGTGGCTATCACGGCAATACAGGCACAGGGAGCGTAAGCGTGAGCGACGGCACCGTACTGGTCATCAATTCCGGCTCGTCATCGATCAAATTTCAACTCGTGCATCCGGATACAGCGGAATCGGTAGCGCACGGCCTCATCGAGCGCATCGGTGAACCCGACGGCCACATCGTCTACAACCACCGCACCGGAGTCGAAGACCGCAGCCTCCCCATCGCCGATCRCCGTGCGGGACTGAAGATGGTGCTCGACATCGTCGCCGAGGTCGGACGGCCGCTGAGMGAGGCAGGAATCATCGCCGTCGGTCACCGAGTCGTGCACGGTGGTGACATCTTCTATTCGCCGACGCTCATCGACGACGGCGTCGTGAAAGCCATCGAGGATTTGTCGAACCTTGCGCCGCTGCACAATCCCGCCAACGTGATCGGTATCGAGGTGGCGCGCGAAGAACTGCCAGACGTTCCGCACGTAGCAGTGTTCGACACTGCCTTCTTTCACACGCTGCCCGCCGCAGCGTCGACCTACGCGATCGATCGGGATGTGGCCAAGGCCAACCAGATTCGTCGATACGGCTTCCACGGGACCTCGCACGAATACGTGTCGGGACGAGTCGCGGACTTCCTCGGCAAGGATCCGGCCGAGCTGGATCAGATCGTTCTGCACCTCGGAAACGGCGCTTCGGCCTCGGCAATCAAGGGCGGCAAGGCTATCGACACCACGATGGGCCTCACCCCGCTCGAGGGTCTTGTCATGGGCACCCGCAGCGGCGACATCGACCCAGGCATCATCTTGCACCTCAATCGCAACTCGGGAATGAAGGTCGACGAGATCGACGACCTCCTCAACCGTCGTTCCGGTTTGAAGGGACTGTCGGGAGTCAACGATTTCCGTGCCCTGCTCGCACTGATCGAGGGCGGCGACGAAGACGCACAACTTGCATACGACGTCTACGTACACATGCTCCGTAAGTACATCGGCGCCTTCATCGTTCAACTCGGTGGCGTCGACGTCATCACCTTCACCGGCGGTGTTGGCGAGAACAACATCGACGTACGACGCGACAGCCTGGCCGGCCTCTCCCGTCTTGGAATCGAGGTCGACCCGACTCTCAACGAGGCGAAGAGCCGCGACGAGCGTCGTATCTCCGCATCCACGTCGGCCGTCGAGGTGCTGGTGGTCCCCACCAACGAGGAGTTGGCGATCGCCCGCGCGGCGAAGGCTTTGGTGGCCGCGCTGTAAATCTCGGGGAGCGCGTCAGAAATTGCTGCGCGGACGCACCGCGTTCGCCCGGTCCACGAGGGCGTAGCGGTGCGTGCGGGAGGTCGTGGCGCGGGCGAGGGCGCGAAGGCAGGCTTCGGCTCCGGTGCGCAGACCCTGCTCGGTGAATGGCAGGTCGAGGATGGGTTCGAGTTCGGTGTGCGAGCGGTTTCCGTAGCGAATCCAATCGAGTGCCGTGCCCAACACCAGGGTTCGCATCTGCAGACTTCGGCTCTCCTCGGCCGGTAGCGCGCGAACGCGACGGGCGGCTTCCCTCAGAGTCGATTCGTCGAGTTCGGCGATCGGAACGCCGGACAGCATCGTCAGAGCGCTCGACATCCGTGCGACGTTGTAGTGCCGGGAAGACGTGGGAACTTCGTCGAGGGCGGCGATGGCTGCCTTCTTGTTGCCGTGATCGGCGAGTTGCCTGGCGAGCCCGAATGCTGCGCTGACGTAGTTCCGTTCGGTCCGCCAGACGGTGCGGTAGTACTTCTCCGAGAAGCGGCACCATTGGTCCGGGTCGTCGCTCTCCCAATGCTGGAGGATCAGTTCTGCTGTCGCCGCCAACGCGAGTTTGGGTGCAGCCTCGCCCGGCAGAGCCGTCAGGACGGTCTCGAAATGACTGAAGGCGGGCTCGAATCGGTCCAGTTGCAACGCTGCAAGCCCTCGATACCACTCGATCTTCCAGTGATCACCGATGCTCTGCTGGAGTTCGTCCAGAACACTCAGCGCGGTCTCCGGATCGCCGAGATCGAGATGAGCCTTGGCCTCGGCCAGTCGGACCTCGCCGGAGATGGCGGCCGCCGGTGTGCCTGACGTTCGGTCGATTCCGTTCTCGCGGGCGTGTTTCAACGCATCGAGAGTCTGAGACGGTTCGCTGTGCACCGCTGCCGCCAGCAACGGCGCGCTGGGATCGGTGGGGTCGACCAACGGGATGGGAAGTGCGTGCGCAACTTCGCGCGGATCGAGAGCAGCGTCGTGGCTGACACCGTCGACGTACACATCGGTTTGCCCGACCAATTCATCGGTGCCGAAAGACGTTCGCTGCCTGCTGAACACGAGCGAGAGCCCGGGATTCTCCTGCCCGGTCTGCTCCGCGAGGATTTCTCGCAGAACGCCGGTGAGTTGGCCCGCGATCTCCTCGGCCGACTGGAAACGCTTCTTCGGATCCGGGTCGGTGGCGCGCAGAAGCAGGCGGTGGAAGAACTCGTTGTCGCGCAGTAGTGGCTCGTCCTCGGGTTCGGGAAGGCCGTCGAGGTACCGTCCGTGCTTCGAGGGCATGTCGAGGGTGAGAACCGCGAGTGTTCTTCCAACGGTGAAGATGTCGGAGGCGATGGTCGGGCCGGTCTCGATGATCTCCGGCGCTTGATAGCCGGCAGTGCCGTACAGGTATCCGTAGTCTTCGATTCCGGATACGGCGCCGAGGTCGATCAGCTTCAGCTGGTCCTCGGTGACCATCACGTTCTCGGGTTTGAGGTCGTTGTACGCCAGGCCGGTGGAATGCAGATAGCTCAGCGCCGGAAGGATTTCCAGTACGTAGCCGATTGCCTGCTCGATCGGCATGTGCTTGCCGTCCGGGAATTCGGCCAGCACCTCGCGCAATGATCGTCCGCCCACGTACTCCATGACGATGTACCCCATGGGTGTCCCGTCCGGGCGCGGATGCTCGACGAAGTTGAAGATCTTGACGATGCTGGGGTTGGCGACCTCGGCGAGGAACTGACGCTCGGCTACCGCAACGGCTTGCGCTTCGGAATCACCGAAATGCAGGAGTCCCTTGAGAACTACCCACCTGTCGCTGACATTACGATCGATCGCGAGGTAGATCCATCCGAGGCCGCCGTGCGCGATGGGCCCTTGAACCTCGTACTGACCTGATACCAATTCGCCCTCTTCGAGGAGTGGGCGGAAGTCGAAAGTGGAACCGCACTTGGGGCAGGTGCCGTGCTGAGTTGCCTTGGTGCTTGCGCTCTTACGGCCGACCGGTTCGTTGCATTTCCAACAGAACCGTTTGCGCTCGGGGACCGTCGGGTCACTCATCACCGCAGATGCGGGGTCGATCTGCGGGACGGGGGGAACTTCGACCAGGCCGCCGCCGAGGCGCAGCTTTCGTCCCGACCGGCTGCGGCGGGATCGAGTGGAGCGGCCGGTAGGGGAGGAGGATGCGGACGGCGTGGTTCCTCGTATTTGGGCCGAGGTCGGTTCGAGGCGCTCGTAGGCACCGGTGGCTTCGGGTTCGGAGCGTAGGGATGCCTGCGTGGAGTCAGGCTCGCGGTGAACTGCCTGCGTGGAGTCAGGCTCGCGGTGAACTGCCTGCGTGGAGTCAGGCTCGGGGGGTACGGAGGCTTGCGTGGCGTCGGGCTCGGGGCCGGATTCTTCGGTCATGTCAGCCTCAATCCCGGTAGACGGCCGGCGGGGGACCGGGTGACGGACCGAGGACGCTGAGCCAACGGTCGTAGATACGGTTCCAGGTCCCGTCACCCCGGATTCGCTCGAGGGTTCCGTTGACGAATCGGACCAAGTCGGGGTTGTCCTTGTTCACTCCGATTCCGTAGGGCTCGACGCCCAACGAACCACCGACCATCATGAGATACGGGTCTTGCGAGGCGAGTCCGGCGAGAATCGTGTCATCGGTGCTGATCGCGTCCACCTGCCCCTGCTGGAGGACGACGAGGCAGTCGGACCACATCGGGACGGTCACGACGGTGGCTTCGGGTTGGAGCTCCTGGATTCGCGTAGCCGACGTCGTTCCCCGGGCAGCGCAGACTCGCTTGCCTGCGAGATCGGCGATGCCGCGTACCGGTGAACCCTGCAGGACCTGAATTCGTTGCTCGGCGGAGAAGTACTGCGTCGAGAAGTCGACCTTCTCGCGCCGCTCGCACGTGATGGTCATGGTTTTGACGACCACGTCAACCATGGATTCCTGGAGTGCGGCGATCCGATCGTCCGAGGTCAGGATTCGGTACTCGATCTTCTCCGGGTCGCCGAGCAGATCGCGGGCGATCTCGCGGGCGATGTCCACGTCGAAGCCTTCGAGGCGTCCGGTCGCCGGATCGCGAAAGCTCATGAGGTTGGAACCGGTGTCCAGGCCCACGATCAGCCGCCCGCGGGCGCGGATGGCGTCGAGGCTCGGCGTGGGTGGCTGCGGAGATGCGTCTGCGGGTGTGGGGCGCAGGCTTGCAGTGAGGTTGGTGCACGACGCGGTAGTCGTCGGTGTCGGGCTGGGCGCGATGGTGGCCTCGGCCGGCAGCGGCGGTTCCGTGTACGACGTGGCGGCCGCGTTGTTCAGGTCTTCGGCTCGATCTGCACCGCAACCGGCGAGCGCCAGCACGGACGCTGCCAGAACCGCGACGCACACGGCCGGGAGCTTCCTCCGCATCTCCGGTACTCCCGTCACTGATACTCCCGCAGTCGGGGCCAGAACCCGATGAAGATTCCGGCAACTCCGAGAACTGCCAATACAGTCATGCCCGGTGCAGAGGCAGCCAACACACGTGAGGCGTACGAGACGTCGGACCGAAGATTTGTGCGCGAATCCACGATTCCTTGCCAGAGTTCGTGATCGAGCTTTCCGTATTCCGCGGCCGAATCCTGTTCTCCGGAGCCGATGGTGATGGCGGCAGCGGAAGTGAAGTCGCCGGTCCCGAGACGGTCGTACATGCGCGTGTGCGCAGCCACCCATTGCTCGCGCGAATCCAGTGCGGCGGTCAGCACCTCGTTGTTCACTCGGGCGCGTTCGTCGCTGCGTAGGCCCTCGAGGATGTCGCGCAGGGCGTCGACCTTGCGAGTGAACGTCACGTTGTCCTCGGCAGTTGAATCCCGTCTCGCCAACGTGAGGGTTTCGACGGTACGTGCCTGCTGTGCCATGATCCGGGCCTCGGTCAGTTCGTGCAGTGGCTCGGCGCCCGCGTCGAGTGCACGTCCGGTGGCAAGTGCGGACACCAGTCCGACGGTGAGCAGCCACAGCAGCGCAGCCGCGACGGCGAGCGAGGCAAGGATCAACCCGAGATTGAAGCGTCGGCGACTCTTGCGGGAGAAGTACACCTGTGTTGCCACCAGCGCGCACAGCACGAGGACGAATGCCACGATCGGCCACCACGGTGGAGTCTCGAAATCGCGCTGTACCTGCGAGACCAGGGTCTCCTGCGAGGCGTGCAGTTGCTGAGCCATCGGCAGCAGCGAGGTCTGCATCAACTGCGAGGCCTCGCTCAAATATGCTGCCCCGACCGGGTTTCCGACGCGATTGTTCGCCCGTGCAGTTTCGACCAGCCCGGTGTAGACGGAGAGGTCGGTCGAGATGGTGGTCAACGCGCTGTGCCCGGCAAGATCAGTCGAGTCGAGACCGGCCGACGCCTGGACGATCTCCGCCGACGCCTCACCGATCGACTGCGTGTATCGGTCGCGTACTTCGGCGGGTTCGAGGCCGCCGGAGATGAAGGCGGTGGCCGCGGCGGCGTCTGCCAAAGACAACGCGCTGTAGAGGTTCTGGGCCGAGTTGGCGAGAGGTTCGGTTTCGACGAGGAGGAGGTCGAGGTTCGCCTGTCGGTTCTCGATCGCTGCGGTGGCGAGGAGTCCGGCGATCAAGGTGATCGCAATCAAGATCACTCCGACGACGGTCAACCGGCCAGGCGTCGAGGACATGAATGCCTGGAGTTCGCGCCGCAGAAGTGCTCGCTCGTCCTCCGCCGATACCGAAGTGCCCTCGGCGGGCGGCAGCGACCGGGGTTCGATGGACGGGACGACACGGTCGACCATCGAGCACCTCACTTCGCTGTAGGCGGGCTACCGAGAAATGATGCCGCCGAGAAATGATTCAGGGCATCTTCGCGAGCATATAAGCATCACCTACACCTGGAGCAGTTTGAAACGGTTAGTGTGGGACAACGGCGAGAGCAGGCGGAGCGAGGTAGTCGATGCGTGGTGACGGTGACGGTTGGTCGATCGGACCGGACGGTACTCGGCATTGGGGTAAACACGGAGCCGCTGGACTGCTTCTGCGCGCCCCCGATTCGGACGGATCGCCCCTGGTCTTGCTGCAGCATCGTGCGGCGTGGAGCCATCAAGGTGGTACCTGGGCATTGCCCGGTGGAGCACGGGACTCACACGAAAGCACGACGCACGCCGCTGTCCGGGAGGCACACGAAGAAGCCGGAATCGCCGAAGACGCCGTTCGCGTCCGCGGTGAGGTAGTGACGATGCACGCGGACAGCGGGTGGACCTACACCACCGTCGTGGCTGATGCGGCGCATCCGCTGTCGACGGTTGCCAACGGTGAGAGCACCGAGTTGCGGTGGGTGCGTGAAGCCGACGTCGATTCGCTGCCATTGCATCCGGGATTCGGTTCCTCGTGGCCCGAGCTCCGAACTGCGCCTGTACCAGCCGAGACCGAAGACCTACAGGCCGGCGACCCACACACCCCTCAGGAGTCCGGCCCTTCTGTGTTTCGGTCGTCGACCGAAACGAGGCTCAGCTGAGCGAGTTCAGCGCCGTGATGAAGCTGACCGCGGTGATACCGAGCTTGAGCAGCTCGCTGATCTTGCCGAGGTTCAGGTCTTCGAGCGATTCGGTGCTGAGCGAGCCGGTGTCGAGGGATCCCATTTAGTGCTCCTAGGTTTCAGTTAGTAACTGGGAGTAAACTACAACAAACCGAATGGGATGCGACACGCAATCGAAATAACTGTGATCAAGATCACTTAATCCGACTTTTCGGACATCCAATCGCACCTAGGAACTGGGGGTTTGTTGTCTGATCGGACAACTTCCGTTCATGTTTCGAGTCAGGCGTGCTGACCCGTAACTGTGCAGAAATCGCCCGGCAAACAGTTGACGGTCGCCAGTTACCGGTTTTCAGCGTCCAGCGACGGCGGCGGCGAGGCGCTGCGCAGCCGCCTGGGGATCCGACGCCTGCGTGATTGCCCGCACGACGACGATGCGCGTGGCACCGGCATCGAGCAGCTCCGGCAGGCGTTCCTCGTCGATGCCGCCGATTGCGAACCAGGGGCGCGGCGGTGCGGCGTCGGCGGTCGATCGAACCAGTTCCAGACCGGACGCACTTCGATTCGGTTTGGTCGGTGTCGCCCAGACCGGCCCGGTGCAGAAGTAGTCGACGCCCTCTTCGATTGCGGCCAGACTCGCCTGCGCGCGACTACTCGTCGAACGCCCGATGACGACGTCTTCACCGACAACGGTTCGTGCGTAGGGGACGGGAATGTCGTTCTGCCCGAGGTGGAGGATGTCGGCACCGGAAGCCATCGCGAGATCCGCGCGATCGTTCACTGCCAACAATGCGCCGTGGCGTCGCGCTGCGGCCGCGAGAATGCCCAGTGCTACCAGTTCGTCCTTGGCCTCGAGCGGGCCGAACTCGCGCTCACCGGCAGAGCCCTTGTCACGCAATTGGATGATGTCGACTCCGCCGGACAAGGCTGCCTCGGCGAACTGCGCGAGGTCGCCTTTCTCGCGGCGCGCGTCGGTGCACAGGTACAGCCGTGCTGCTGCCAGGCGCTCGCGCCGGTCGATGACGTTACTGGGATGTGTGGGGTGCACGGAGCAAACGGTAGCCTCTAGGGAGCAAGGTTCGACACGGGAGTCCTGAAACGTCGCTGTCACTTTTTGTCGTGACTGCGAGGTTCGTGGGGCTGAGAGGGGATCGCGACCAGATCCCGACCGTCAGACCTGACCCGGATCATGCCGGCGCAGGAAGTGGAGGTGGAGTTTCGTGAGTACACACGCTCGTACGGTGTCGGTTGTCGGCGGCGGTGTCATCGGTCTCGCCATTGCGTGGCGAGCAGCCCGCGACGGGTGGTCCGTTCGGTTGCACGACCCGTCCATTGGATCAGGTGCTTCGTGGGTGGCGGGCGGAATGCTCGCCCCGCTTTCCGAAGGCTGGCCGGGTGAAGAGACAGCGTTGACGGTTGGTGCAGCGTCCCTGGAACGGTGGCCGACGTTCGGTGAGGAGCTCGGAAAGTTCGGGCCATCGGTCTTCACCGCGGACAGTTCGCTGACGGTTGCACTCGATGCGGCCGACGCGCAGGACCTGCAGACCATCGCCGAGTGGGTGACCGCGCAGGGCCATGAACTCGAAGTTCTCGGTCGCGCCCGCATCCGCGAACTCGAACCGATGCTCGGCCGGGGCATCCGGTCGGGACTGATGGCTGTCGGTGAGTCCGCCGTCGACAACAGACTTCTGCTGGAGGCATTGCAGAAGGCCTGTGCGGAATCCGGCGTCGAATTGATCGCGCGTGCCGTCAACGACCTCGCCGAACTCGACACCGATCAGATCGTGCTCACCGCCGGTATCGCGTCACCCAAGCTGTGGCCCGGGTTACCGGTACGCCCGGTCAAGGGCGAAATCCTTCGCCTGCGGAGTAGGCCTGGAGTCACCCCGGCGCCCAGCCGCACCATCCGCGGAAGCGTCCACGGGCGGCCCGCCTACCTCGTCCCGCGCGGTGACGGAATCGTCGTCGGCGCAACACAATACGAGTCCGGTGAGGACACGCAGGTCACGATGGCCGGAGTACGGGACCTGATCAACGACGCCGAGGCGCTGATGCCGGCGATCGGCGAATACGAACTGTACGAATGCGCGGCAGGCCTGCGTCCCATGACGCCGGACAACCTGCCGTTGATCGGGCGCGTGTCCGATCGTGTTGTCGTCTCCACCGGACACGGACGCAACGGTGTCCTGCTGACGCCTGTCACCGCCGATGCGACGGTCGCGTTGCTGAACGGCACATCTTTGGTCGAGGTAAAAGGAACCGAACCCGAGCGGTTCGCAGTAGTTAAGGAAAATTCATGAGTGAGCAGGTCCCGATCGGGATCACCGTCAACGGCGAAGATCTCGAGTTCGATCGAGCAGTCACGGTGACCGAGCTACTGACGCACCTCGAGTTGCCGAGCAAGGGTATCGCCGTCGCCGTCGACGGTGCGCTCTTTCCTCGCGGGCGTTGGGACGAATCCGTCGGACGTGGTTGGGAAATCGAGATCCTCACGGCGGTGCAGGGTGGCTGAGCAGGACCTTCTCACTATCGCTGGCCGCAGCTTCGGTTCCCGGCTCATCACCGGAACAGGCGGCGCCGCCAACCTTGCGGTGCTCGAGGAAGCGCTCGTCGCCTCCGGCACCGAACTGACCACCGTCGCGATGCGGCGAGTCGACGCGGCCGGCGGCACCGGCGTTCTGGACCTGCTTCGTCGCCTCGGAATCGAACCGTTGCCGAACACCGCCGGGTGTCGGGGCGCCGCCGAAGCGGTCCTGACGGCGCAGTTGGCACGCGAAGCGCTCGAGACGAACTGGGTCAAACTCGAAGTCATAGCCGACGAGCGGACACTGCTGCCCGACGCAATCGAACTCGTCTCCGCCGCAGAACAATTGGTGGACGACGGATTCACCGTTCTGCCGTACACGACGGACGATCCGGTGCTGGCGCTTCGCCTCGAAGAGGTCGGCTGCGCCGCGGTCATGCCGCTCGGTTCACCCATCGGCACCGGGCTTGGTATCGCGAATCCGCACAACATCGAGATGATCGTCGAGCGCGCCGGGGTGCCCGTCATCCTCGACGCCGGGATCGGAACGGCCAGCGACGCCACCCTTGCCATGGAGTTGGGCTGCGACGCGGTCCTACTTGCGACAGCGGTGACGCGGGCCAAGAATCCCGCGCTGATGGCGTCGGCGATGCGTCACGCTGTCGTGGCAGGTTTCGAGGCGCGGCACGCCGGCCGGATCCCCAAGCGATTCTGGGCTCAAGCGTCGTCCTGAGGGACGAGATCCGGGTGATTTCTCGGGGTTCTGCCCGAATTGCCCGGACTCATGTCCTACCTGAGTACCACTCGGAACTAGACCTGTGGCCGATGTGCTGGTCATTGTCGGTAGGGCAGAGTTCTCCTCATGATTGAACTGAGGGGATTGACCAAGGTTTACGGACCGACGAAAGCGGTGGACGATTTGTCGTTCACGGTCAAACCGGGCATCGTAACGGGCTTCCTGGGCCCGAACGGTGCGGGTAAGTCGACGACGATGCGGATGATCCTGGGTTTGGATCAGCCGACGTCGGGTGCGGCGTTGATCGACGGCAAGCCGTACCGCGAGCTCAAGACGCCGCTGCGGACTGTCGGCGCGTTGTTGGATGCGAAGTGGGTGCACCCCAATCGCAGTGCGCGGGCGCATCTGCAGTGGATGGCTGCTTCGAACGGGATCCCGAAGTCCCGCGTGGACGAGGTGCTCGGGTTGGTCGGATTGTCCGAGGTGGCGGGCAAGAAGGCCGGCGGGTTCTCGCTCGGTATGTCGCAGCGTCTCGGGTTGGCGGGTGCGTTGTTGGGCGATCCGAAGGTGCTGTTGTTCGACGAGCCGGTCAACGGTCT